>JBGPLW010000035.1:0-13365 GCA_041486645.1 Gaiellaceae bacterium
AGGCCGTGCGCACGCAGCTCTCCGACCGTTGCATCGCGATTCAGCTGCCGATCGGCGCCGAGCACGAGGTGTCGGGCGTCGTCGACCTGCTGCACATGTGCGCGTACACGGATCCGAGCGGCGGCAAGGAAGGCGGGCCGCAGCCGATTCCGGAGTCGATGGCGGCGCAGGTGCAGGAGTACCGCGAGAAGCTCCTCGACGCCGTCGTCGAGACGAACGAAGACCTGATGGCGCGCTACCTCGAGGGCGAGGAGCTGCCGGCGGAGGACGTCGCCGACGCCTTGAAGGACGCGGTCACGCGTGACGAGCTCTATCCCGTCGCGTGCGGCGTCGCCACGAAGAACCTCGGCACGACCGCGCTCCTCGACCTGCTCGTCGAGGGCGTGCCGTCGCCGTCGAAGAAGGGGACGACGATCGAGTTCGGCGACGCGAAGCAGGCGGTGTTCGTGTTCAAGACGATCGCCGACCCGTTCGCCGGCCGCATCAGCTGCTTCCGCGTGCTCGCAGGCCCGATCACCGGCGACTCGACGCTCGTCGACCCGCGCACACACGCAAAGGAACGGCTCGGCCAGATCCTCCTGCTGAACGGCAAGGACAACGAACCGGTCGAATCGCTCTGCGTCGGCGACCTCGGCGCCGTCGCGAAGCTGAAGGACGTCGTCACCGGTGACGTGCTCGTCGACCACGAGGTGCCGGTCGAGCCGCCGCACATCGACTTCCCCGAGCCCGTGATGAGCTTCGCGATCACCCCGAAAGCGAAGGGCGACGAGGAGAAGATGGGCCAGGGCCTGCGCCGCCTCTCCGAGGAGGATCCGACGCTCAAGCTCCGCCGCGACCCGCAGACCGGCGAGCAGCTTCTCTCCGGGCTCACGCAGATGCAGGTCGAGGTCGCGGTCGACCGCTTGAAGTCTCGCTTCCACGTCGACGTCGAGTTGCACCAGCCTCGCGTGCCGTACAAGGAGACGATCCGCAAGGAGGCGCGTGCGCGGCACCGGTACAAGAAGCAGACCGGCGGCCGCGGGCAGTTCGGCGACTGCGAGATCGTGATCGAGCCGATGGACAACGGCGAAGGGGAAGCGGAGTACGAGTTCGTCGACAAGATCGTCGGCGGTGTCATCTCGCAGGGCTTCCGGCCGGCCGTCGACAAGGGCGTGCGCGAGGCGATGGAGCATGGCGAGCTCGCGGGCGCGCCCGTGTACGGCGTGCGCGTGACGCTCGTCGACGGGATGATGCACGCCGTCGACTCGTCGGAGATGGCGTTCAAGATCGCCGGCTCGATGGCGTTCAAGGAGGCGTACGCGAAGGCCGATCCGGTGCTGCTCGAGCCGATCATGGAGCTCGAGGTCACGGTTCCGGACGATTCGGTCGGCGCGATCAACGGCGACCTCAACTCGCGGCGGGGCCGCCTGCACGGTATGGAGCCCGCCGCCGGCATGACGACGATCAAGGCTGAGGTCCCGCTCGCGGAGATCCTCACGTACCTCCAGGCGGTCACGTCGATGACGGGCGGCCGCGGCGACTACACCATGCACTTCCTCCGCTACGAGGAAGTGCCGACGCACGTCGCCCAGAAGATCATCGAACAGACGAAGAAGGAGCGCGAAGAGGCCAAGGCGTAGGCCGGCCTCTTCGCGCGCTTCTCATCACGCCTGCTCCTGCGACTGCGCGTCGCGGTCTTTGTCGCGCAAGTGCTCGATCACGTCGGAGACGTCGGCAAGCTCCTGCTCGAGGTCGCGGCGATAGTTCTCGAGGCGCTCGAGCAGGTCGAGACGATTCGGAAACGGGCCGCGGAAGTGGATCCGTCCGCGTCCGTGATGGTCGTAGCGATGGTTTCCGTGGTGCATGTTCACCTCCCTTCTTCGTAGCGTTCGAGAAAACGTTCGGTGCGGTCCTGCGAATGGCGTAGCGCGTCGGCCCACTGCTCGAGGAGCAGCCGTCCCTGCGCGGTGATCGCGTAGCGGCGCTTCGCCGGCCCGGGTGAGCCCTCGTCCCACTCCGAGACGACGAGGCCCTCTTGTTCGAGCGCGCGGAGCAGGCGGTAGAGGTTGCCCATCTCGACGCGCTGCTCGCCCGTCAGCTCCGGCAGCCGCTCGAGCAGGTCGTAGCCGTGCGCGGGGCGCTCGCGCAGCAGAAGCAGGAGCGCCGGCTCGGTGAAGCGCTCGACGCGCGCGAAGACGCGCCAGTGCCCGCCGTGATGCCGCCGGGAGCGAGGGCCGTGCCTCATCGCACTAAGTGTAAAACACACATGTAAGAGGACACTAGCGTCGGCGAAGGGGGCTGCGCAAGGGCGGGGGCTATAGTCGCCCACAATGCGCGTCACAAAAGTCGGCTCGATGCGGATGTGCGGAATCTGCGAGCGCACGCTGCTCATGGGCGAACGCGCCGTCCGCTTCGCGCCCGAGGAGGGCGCCGAGCTCGTCGACGTCTGCCCGCTCTGCCAGGAGATCGCGCTCGAGCACGGCTGGCTCAAGGAGGGCACGCCGACGACGCCGCTCGTCACGAACGACCGCCGCCGCCGCCGGCGCGGCCTGCCGGAGCGGCTGGGCCTCCGCCGCCCCTCCGGTATCGAGCCCGTCACACCGTCCGAGCCGATCCTCCGGCGCCTCTCCGACGTCGAGGCGACGCTGCTCGAGGCGGCCGACCTCTTCAACGGCAGCACCTACCGGCGCACGGTCGGCGGCATCGCCAAGAGCCTCGGCGAGGCGAAGGCGAGCATCGTCCCGCTCTCGGGCGACGCCGGTGCGATCGCCGTCACGGTCGCGTGGGACCTCTCGTGGTACCAGTACCGCGTCAGCCCGGACTCCGCGCAGCCGGTGCGCCTCGAGCGCCGCGGCCACGAGCTCGACGAGCTCGAGGAGACGTTCAAGACGTGGAACGCGCACGTCGAGAGCGAGGGCCGGCTCGTGCCCGAGATCGCTCGCCTCTAGCGCGCGCCGGTCTCCTCACTACACTTCGAACACCATGATCTACTGCGTGATCCCGCGGGAGCTCGCCGACGAGCTCTACGACAAGATGGTCGAGTACTACAGCGACAACCCGAACGTGACGGTCATCGTCGACCGCCGCGAGGGCCCCGATCCGCGCGCCAAGGGTGGTAAGCCCGAGCCGGAGTTCATCGAGAAGCGCGAGACGCGCGACCGGCGGCGGCCACGCGTTCCGGGCACGTTCCCGGAGACGGACGCTCCGAAGTAGTCAGTAGGCGGACGCGTGAAGCGATCCGCCGACCGTCGACCGTAGAGGCACTGCACTTCGGGCACCTGCTTCACGGGTTCAGCAGGCGCGCCCGAGTCGATGCTCCAGCCAGATCACCGGCGGCGCGGTCACCGCGACGAGCAGGGCACCTGCCGCGACGTCCGCGAGGTAGTGGTTGCCGCTCACGACGAGCGCGAACGCCACCCAGCACGGCCAGCACGCCCACAGGATCTTCAACCAGAGCGGTCGGACGAGCACGACGAGCGCGATCGCCACAATCAGCGCATCGGCGGTATGGACGCTCGGCATGGCCGCATACGGGTTCTCGGCCAGCTCGACGATGCCGCTGCCGTGGTTCAGCGTGTGCGAGCGCAGCAAGGTATCGACGACCCCTCCGTCCGGAAGCAGCCGGGGCGGCGCCGTCGGCAGCAGCGCGTAGACGATGAGCGCCGTCGTGTTCGCGACGATGACGACGTCTCGCACGAGCAGGAACGAGGCGTTCCGGCGGAGGTAGATCCAGAGGAGCGCGAGCCCGACGACGACGAATTGCGACAGCCAGTACGTCCAGTCGAGCGCGTCGACGAGGGCGCCGAGACCCAGCAGGGACCGCTGGAGTCGCAGTTCGACGGCCAGCCGAGCTCGCTCCTCCAGGTCGAGCACGGAGCGTCCGTTCGCGAGCGCCGTGCTCGCGTCACGCCTCGTGACGCCGCGCGCGACCTGATACACGAGGACGAAGCCGAGCCAGATCCCAGCCTGGCGCACAAGGTCGATCCAGCCCCGCGGCGGGGTCCACTGCGGGGAGCTCGTGACACGGTCCATCCCGAGATCCTCGGCGATCGTGTCCGGAGCCTCATCGGGTCTTTCGCTGATTGAACGGACCCCCCGAAGTAATCAGTAGGCGGACAACCGGGCCACAGGACGGGAGAATGCCCAGATGCGCGTCTCAGCCGGTGCGCTCGGCGTCACCGTCTTCCTCGCGGGGACTGCGTCGCTCGCAACGGAGATGGCTGCATCCCGACTGGTCGCACCCTATTTCGGCAGCTCGAACGTCGTCTGGGCGAACGTGATCGGGCTGATGCTCGCATTCCTCGCCGTCGGCTACTGGATCGGCGGGAAGGTCGCCGACGCTCGGCCGACCGCGTCGCTCCTCGCTGCGATCCTGCTCGCGTCGGCTCTTGCGCTCACGGCGGTGCCTTTCGCTGCGCACCCGTTGCTTCATGCGGCGCTGCGCGGCTTCGACTCTCTCTCGGTCGGGATCGTCGTCGGCTCGTTCGTCGCCGTGCTCGCGTTGTTCGCGCTCCCGGTCGTCTTGATGGGCGCGGTCGCGCCGTTCGCGTTGCGGCTCGCACTGCCCAGCGTCGCCGAGTCGGGCCGCGTCGCAGGGAGGCTGTACGCACTCTCCACCGGTGGAAGCATCGTCGGCACGTTCGTGGCGGCGCTGGTCGCGATCCCGCTCGCAGGCACCCAACGGACGTTGCTCGCCTGCGCGGCAGTGCTCGGTCTCGCCGCCGCGCCTCTCGCTCCGCTCGGCGCGCTCGTCGTCGCGGCGCTCGCAGGAGCGCTGGCCCTGCTTCCGCCGGGCGGCATCAAGCGGACATCCGACGTTCTCTGGGAGAAGGAGTCGGCCTATCAATACGTCCGCGTGCTGCAGTACGGCGACCGGTCTCGCGCGCTCGAGCTGAACGAGGGGATCGCGCAGCAGTCGGTTTGGTATCCGCACACGGTCCTCACCGGTGGCTACTGGGATCTCTTCGACCTGATCCCAGTGCTGCTCGATCGGCCCGTGCGCACGGCGCTCGTCCTCGGCGACGCGGGCGGGACGATTCCTCGTGCTTACGCGCACTTCTTCCCGCACCTGCAGGTCGACGGAGTCGAGCTCGACCCGGCGGTCACCGATGCAGCCCGTCGCTTCCTCGGCCTCGGGTCGATCCGCACGCTGCACACGATCACCGGCGACGCCCGCGTCTACCTTGAACGAAGCACGCGACGGTACGACGTCGTCATCGTCGACGCGTACCGGCAGCCGTACATCCCTTTCCAGCTCGCAACCGAGGAGTTCTTCCGGCTCGTGCGCCGACACCTGACACCCGGCGGCGTCGTCGCGCTCAACGTCGCCGCGACGCCGCACGACCGCGGCCTGACGCAGGGCATCGGCACGACGCTCGCGGCCGTCTTTCCGCAGGTGTGGCGCTGGAGGGCATTGCGCTTCAGCGACCTCGTCTTCGCGCTCGACCGACCGCAATCCCGGGCGACACTCGTGGCGCGAGCGTCGGCGGTGCCCCGGGAGCTGCGGCCGCTCGTGCCGCTCTTCGCCCACGAGCTCGCGCTTGTAGCGCCCGGCGGGACACCCTGGACGGACGACCGGGCGCCCGTCGAGTGGGTGACCGACAGGATGCTCGCCGAGCAGATCGCGCATGGCCACGGTCTCGACGAGCGCTACCTGCCGACGGCGCCCGGTTAGGTTCGTACGCCGCAAACCGCGGGGCCCCGTTTCCGGGGCCCCGCACGTCAAGCAGTCGTCACCGGTGCGTCAGCTCGGCAGGCTGCCGCCCTGAGTCGCCACGGTGGATCGAATCCACCCGAGCGCGGTTGCGGTGTCGATCCGGTACGAGTAGGTGTTGCCGGAGCAGATCAGGTTCGCGACGAACGAGTTGACGGCGAGCACCGTGTTTGTTCCGCCGAGCAGGTTCGGGCCACCCGAATCGCCGAAGCAGGTGCCGCCCTTGTTCGAGTGCATCTTGATGAACTCGTCGCTGATGCTGTTGTTGCTCGTGATCAGCGTGGTCGGCGCGAAGAACCTCGTGAACGCGTCACCAGGTTGCATCTTGCACGGCCCACCGCACGGGCCGCCGCCATTGATGAAGTTCTGGACGCCGAAGCCGACGAGGTCGACCGGCGTGTTCATCGCGAGGGTGTCGACGAGGTTGAGCGCCGGCAGTGCGCCGTACTTGCCGCCGTTCGCCGACGACGGCACCGGGCCGCAGCTCCCCGTCCGCCCGGCCGGAACGTGACAGCCGGCGGCAGTGAGGATCACGACGGCCTCGTCGTGCGTGTCGAACCCCGGCAAGCCGCCACCCGCGCCGATCTGGAAGCCCGGGTCGAAGTAGTAGCTGCCGTAGAACCAGTTGCGCTGTGCCGAGTTGTCGTTGATCAGATTCGGATCGAATGAGACACGCACGATCGGCGCGCCCGTGATGCTGTTCGTCCCCAGAGCAGACGTGCTGTCGCTGAAGCAGTGTGCCGCCGTCACGATGACTGTCGGCGACAGAATCGTCCCCGAGCAGGCGAAGACGCCATTGTCGAGATAGGCGACATACGGATGGTTGTTGCCGTCGTATTGCCCGTTCGTGACGGCCCCCGCCGAGCTGGCGAACAAGATCGGCAGTGCGGCCGCCGCCACAACGACGAGAACCAAGAAGCGACTGCGCATTCTTCCTTCTCCTCTCCCCAGTGGAACACGACTCCTGCCGTCGAATGGTCGCACACTGCGCCTCGAACGAGACGTAATCAGTACCCTCGCCTTATGGCCAGTCTCGATAGCCTGAGCCCCGCGACGGGCGACGTCCTCGGCTCCGTTCCGGAGGCCGACGCAGCTGCGGTCGACGCCGCCGTCGACAAGGCGCGCGACGCCTACGAGGACTGGCGGCTCGTTCCGGCGCCTCGGCGCGGTGAGATCCTCTTCCGCTTCGCGCGGGTGCTCGAGCGCGAGAAGGCGGCGCTCACCGACCTGATGACGCACGAGATGGGGAAGGTGAAGGCCGAGGCCGGCGGCGACGTCCAGGAAGCGATCGACATGACGTACTACATGGCCGGCGAGGGCCGACGGCTCTGGGGCCAGACGACGCCGTCGGAGCTCCAGAACAAGTTCAACATGTCCGTGCGTGTTCCCGTGGGCGTCGTCGGTGCGATCACGCCGTGGAACTTTCCGATCGCGATTCCGTCGTGGAAGCTCGCACCGGCGCTCGTGTGCGGCAACACCGTGGTGCTGAAGCCGGCGGAGGACACGCCGCTGCTCGCACAGCGGTTCGTCGATTTGCTCGACGAGGCGGGCGTGCCCGACGGCGTCGTCAACATCGTGCACGGCTACGGCGAGACGGCGGGTGCTGCGCTCGTGCGGAACCCGCACGTGCCCGTGATCACCTTCACCGGCTCGCGCGAGACCGGCGTCGCCGTGACGAAGGCAGCGGCCGACAACCTCAAGCACGTGCATCTCGAGCTCGGCGGCAAGAACGCGATCATCGTCCTCGAGGATGCCGATCTCGATCTCGCAGTCGAAGGCATCGTCTGGTCGGCGTTCGGCACGTCGGGGCAGCGCTGCACCGCAGCGTCGCGCGTCATCGCGCACGAGAAGGTGTACGAGGCGCTCCAGTCCCGGCTCGTCGAGCGCGCTGAGAAGATGCGGCTCGGGCCGGGGTGGGAGGACGAGACCGACATCGGGCCGGTGATCAACCGCGCCGCGATCGACAAGATCCACTCGTACACGAAGATCGGTCAGGACGAGGGGGCGCACCTATTGACAGGCGGAGAGATCGCGACCGAGGGCGACCTCGGCAAGGGCTTCTTCTACCGACCGACGATCTTCGGCGACGTCGACGCGCAGATGCGGATCGCGCAGGAGGAGATCTTCGGGCCGACGACAGCGCTCATCAAGGTGCGCGATTTCGACGAGGCACTTCGTGTCGCGAACGGGATCAAGTACGGGCTCTCGTCGTCGATCTTCACGCGTGACGTCAACCGCGCGTTCCGCGCGATGCGCGATCTGCAAACGGGGATCACGTACGTCAATGCCGGCACGACGGGCGCCGAGGTGCATCTACCGTTCGGCGGCACGAAGGACACGGGCAACGGCCACCGCGAGGCGGGCCAGGCGGCTCTCGACGTCTTCACCGAGTGGAAGTCCCTCTACGTCGACTACTCGGGCCGGCTCCAGCGGGCGCAGATCGACAACACGCCGTAGCCGTCGCGCAGTGGCCGAGCCGACCTTCTACAAGCTCGTCTGGTTCGTCCCGCGCGAGGCGCTTGAGACGACGCGCGACGCAGTGTTCGCCGCAGGCGGCGGTCGCATCGGCGACTACGCGCGGTGCTCGTGGTACACCGCGGGCACCGGCACGTTCCTCGCGGGCGAAGGCGCGGATCCGTCGGTCGGCCGAGTGGGGAGGGAGGAGCGCGTCTCCGAGTTGAGGGTCGAGACCGTCGTCCCCGCCGAGCGGGCAGGCGAGATCGTGCGTGCGCTCCGCGCCGTGCATCCCTACGAAGAGGTCGCGTTCGAGCTGTACCCGCTCGCGGATCTTCCCGCGTGAAGGCGCGCCTGTCGACCGACGGCGGCGCGCGCGGCAACCCGGGACCGGCCGCGTACGGCTACGTGCTCGAGACCGAGGACGGCACCGTGCTCGCGGCCCACGGCGAGAAGATCGGCATCGCGACGAACAACGTCGCCGAGTACAGCGCGCTCATCGCCGGGCTCGAGAAGGCGATCGAGCTCGCGGTCGGCGAGGTCGAGGTGATCTCGGACTCCGAGCTCCTCGTGAAGCAGATGACGGGCCAGTACCGCGTGAAGAACGAGGCTTTGCGCGAGCTCTCCCAGCAGGCCGCGCGCCTCGCTCGTGAGATCGGCAACGTGAGCTACCGCGCCGTGCGCCGCGAGCACAACGAGCTCGCCGACCGCCTCGTGAATGAGGCCCTCGACCGCGCCTGAGGCGCGGCTATACTGACGCCCGCTCGCGGATGTAGCTCAGTTGGCTAGAGCGTCTGCTTGCCATGCAGAAGGTCGTGGGTTCGAGTCCCATCATCCGCTTAGAGAGAAAGCCCCGCAGAGGCGGGGCTTTTTTGATGGACTGGCCTGTGCCGAATCTGGCCTCCAGCCCCCTGTCTAACGCTCATCTAACAGCGGCCTCCCGCATCGGGTCGTAGAGGTCTGCGGCCTCGGTAAGCGGCGCAGCGGTGTTGCTAGTGCTGGTGGGAATCGCGGTTCGCGAGCCTGACCGCCGCGTAGACGACGACGCCGAGCAGAACGATCCAGGTGAAGATCATCGGGATCATCCAGAACCAGGCCCAGCCGTCATGCCAATACATCACCGTTCGTCACCTCCTCTCCGGAGTGCAAGTCGTGGTTCCGTCGCCTAGAAGGTGACGACCTTGTCTGCCCAGACCGTCCAGTCCGTGAGCTCTTCGAGCGTTGAGCGCTGGGCGCCGTCGACGAGTTGCTCTTCGCGGATCGCGCGGGCGTCCATGCAGGTGCCGCAGAGGCCGACATGGGCGCCGTGGTGGATGGCGGCGCCGAGCATGCGTTCGAGGTTGTAGTAGCCGTTTGGTGTCTGCTGGCCGGCGAGCGCGCAGCCGACGGCGTCGGCGAGCAGGAAGATGCGGACCTCTTCGCTGCCGCGCTTGGCGAGCGCGTGGGCGAGCCGCAGCCCGTTGTAGGAGCGCTCGGTCCCGTAGGCGGGGTCGTTGAGGACGACGAGTGTCTTCACTTCAAGGTCATCGTCCACCGACTCTGGCCAGGTGCGAATCCGGTATCAGCCGCGATCCGAGCGCGGAAAACCACGCAAGGTTGCTTCTCAAGTATTCAAGTGATAGATTGAGATTGTGGCGAGCGGGACAGCGAAGATGGCGTTGTTCGATGCGCTTGCGTCCGTTGCGCAAGCGCTTGGCAGCGGGCGGCGGGCGGAGATCGTGGACATCCTCGCGCAGGGGGAGCGCTCGGTCGAGGAGATCGCGAGTGAGATCTCGCAGTCGATCGCGAACACGTCGCAGCATCTGCAGGTGTTGGCGCGGGCTGGGCTGGTGCGCTCGCGCCGTGAGGGAACCCGGATTTTCTACAGGCTCGCCAGTGAGCGGGTTGGGGATCTGTGGGCGGCGGTCCGGGAGGCTGCGGTCCACCACGTGGCGGAGGTGAGCGTGCTCGCCGACGAGTATCTCGGTGAGCGGGACGGGTTGGAGCAGGTCTCAGCGGCGGAGCTCGAGCAGCGGCTCGCGCGCGGCGACGTGATCGTGCTCGACGTTCGCCCCGAGCCGGAGTACCGGGCCGGCCACATCGCGGGTGCTCGTTCTGCTCCGCTGGCGACGCTTGCGGAGCTTGTTCCGAAGCTGCCGCGGCGGCGCGAGGTGATCGCCTACTGCCGCGGCCCGTATTGCGTCTATGCCGACGATGCCGTGCGCCTGTTGCGGGAGCGCGGCTTGAACGCGCGGCGGCTGGACGTCGGCTTTCCAGAGTGGCGGCGTGCGGATCGGCCGATCGAAGTCGCGAGCTAAGAGAAGGAGACCCCGATGCTGCTTCGCCCCTTCCTGAACGACGCCAGTTCCTGCGCCAGCTATCTGTTCGGCTGCACGACGCACATGCAGTTGGCGGTTGTCGATCCGCACGCCGATCTCGTCGACGACTACCTCGCCGCCGCGGCGGCGATTGGATCGCCGATCGTGGCCGTGTTCGAGACGCACGTTCAGGCCGACCATGTCTCGGGCTTGTCGGCGCTGGTCGAGCGCGCAGGTGCGACGGCCTACTTACCCGCCGGCGCGGGGGTTGAGTTCGAGCATGTCGCGCTTGCCGACGGCGAGGTGGTCGAGCTCGGGAACACGCTCGTGACGGCAATCGCTACACCCGGGCATGCGCCTGCCCATCACGCGTATGCGGTCGCCGACCGGCGGCGCGGCACCGAGGATCCATGGCTTGTGTTCAGCGGCGACTCGCTGTTGATCGGCGATGTCGGCCGCCCTGATCTGCACGTAGCCGGCGATGCACACGGCCAGGCGCGCTTGCTGCACGCGAGCTTGCGGCGGCTACTGGAGCTGCCCGACCACGTCGTCCTCTACCCGAGTCACTATGCCGGCTCGGTCTGCGGTCGCGGACTCTCCGGCAACCCCGTCTCATCGATCGGCTTCGAGCGCGCCCACAACCCGCAGCTTGCCGTGACCGATGCGGACACATTCGCGGACGGGCTGGTCACTGACATGCCGCCGCGGCCCGCCGAGCAGGAACAGATCGTCGCCGCCAACCGCGCCGGCACAGTGAGCCTTACAGCATGAGCGTGCCGATCCGGCTCGGCTTGCGCGCCAATGCCGGGCAGTTCGGTCTGCTTGTCGCGCTGAACGCGCTGGTCGGCGGCATGGTCGGTCTGGAGCGAAGTGTGCTGCCGCTGGTGGGCAGGCAGGACTTCGGGTTGCGCTCGACCTCGGCGATCCTCGCCTTCGTCGTCGCCTTCGGCGCCGCCAAGGCGCTCACCAACCTTGCCGCGGGCGGGCTGGCCGAGCGGTTCGGACGCAAGCGGCTGCTCGTGCTCGGCTGGCTCGTGGTGCTGCCGGTGCCGCTGCTGATCGGGGTTGCCCCGTCCTGGTGGTTCATCGTCGCTGCCAACCTGCTGCTCGGCGTCAACCAGGGGCTCGCCTGGTCAATGACCGTGGTGA
Organism: Gaiellaceae bacterium; assembly: GCA_041486645.1. Lineage (GTDB taxonomy): Bacteria > Actinomycetota > Thermoleophilia > Gaiellales > Gaiellaceae > Palsa-739. Next base: position 11,593 of record JBGPLW010000035.1, read on the forward strand.
TGAAGATCGATCTGGCCGGCCCGCGCCGGCGTGGGCTTGCGCTTGGCCTCAACGAGGCGGCCGGCTATCTCGGTGTCGCTGCGACCGCGTTTGCCACTGGCCTGTTGGCCGTCAGCTACGCGCCTCGCACCGTGGTTTGGGTTGGCGCGGCGTTGATCGCTGCGGTCGGTTTGCTGGTCAGCGTGTTCGCGGTGCGCGATACCGGGTCGCACGTCGCCCTCGAGCAACTCGCTCACGGAGATGATCTGCCCCCGCATGCGGGGCTTCGTAGCGCCTTCGCACACGCGACCGTGCGCGACCCGATTCTGCGCGTCTGCAGCCAGGCCGGGTTGGTCAACAACCTCAACGACGCGCTCGCCTGGGGCCTGGCACCGCTCTACCTCGCTGCCCACCACGCCAGCGTGCGGGAGATCGCCACGGTCGCCGCTGCCTACCCGGTCGTCTGGGGCGCGGGCCAGCTTGCAACGGGCTGGCTCTCCGACCACACGGGCCGAAAGCCGCTGATCGCCGGCGGCATGCTCGTCCAGGCGGCCGCACTCGCCCTGCTCGTCGCCGGCGACGGTGCCTTCAAGCCGTCGCTGGCAGCCGCCGCGTTGCTCGGCGTCGGCACGGCAATGGTCTACCCGACTTTGATCGCGGCGGTCTCCGACGCCAGCCAGCCGCGCGACCGGGCCCGCGTCGTCGGCGTCTACCGCTTCTGGCGCGACTTCGGCTTCGTGCTCGGCGCCCTGATCGCCGGGATCGGCGCCGACGCCACCTCGCCGCAGACGGCGATCCTGATCGTCGCCGTGCTCACTGGCGCCAGTGGCCTCCTGGTCGCCGCCACCTCCTGGCAGCCGCGACCGGCGTTCCGACCGGCCGCCGTTCCCTAAGAGAGAGGAGAGACCACCGATGCGAAGCACGCTCGAGTCCACGCTCCCCTGGTGGGTCGCCGGACCGGTACTCGGCCTGGTCATCACCAGCCTGCTCGGCCTTGCCAACAAACGCTTCGGCGTTCTGGGCGGGGTGACCGATCTCGTCCAGGGCTCCACGGAAGGCCGCGGTCTGCGCAGCTGGCGCGCCCTCCTCGTCGTCGGCATCGTCCTCGGCGGCCTCGCGTACACGCTGCTGGCCGGCGCTCCCGACGCCGGCACCGCCTACTCGTGGCTCGACGCCCACGTCTCACTCGGAGGCGGGATTGCGCTTCTCTTCGGCGCGGGCCTCCTGATCGGGGTCGGTGCCCGGACGGCCGGCGGCTGCACCTCCGGCCATGGCCTGACGGGGTCAGCGCTCGGCTCGCCGGCGAGCTTCGTCTCGATGATGACGATCATGGCTACGGCCGTTGCAACCACCTTCGTGCTGGATGCGGTGATCTGAGATGACGCTGCGCCTGGCCGCGCTCGCGCTCGGGATCGTCACCGGCTTCACCTTCGCTTGGGCGAGGATGACCGACCCGAACACCTTCCACAGGATGCTCGCGCTCGACTCGCCCCGGATCTACCTGTTGATGGGCGCGGCTGTCGCTGTCGCCTTCGCCGGCGCCCGGCTGCTGCGCGGCCGTCACGCGTTGCTCACCGGCGAGCCGATCAGTTGGACGAGGACGCTGCCTACGCGCAGCCACATCGTCGGCAGCGTCCTGTTCGGGATCGGTTGGGGCGTCTCCGAGGCGTGTCCTGGGCCGATTGCGGCCCAGCTTGGCGCGGGTCGCGTGCTTGCGCTCGCTGTCGCCGCCGGCGTCCTCATGGGCGTGAGGCTTCAGCCTTGGCTTGCCCGCGCCGCCGAACACGCGTCGCA
>JBGPLW010000036.1:0-13317 GCA_041486645.1 Gaiellaceae bacterium
CGAGAGCGCCTCGAGATCCGCCGCGGTCGTCTGGAGCACGCGCGAGATCGCCTCGTCGGTGAGCGTCGCCTCGGCGATCACCGTTTTGCCGTGGCCGGACTGGAAGAACTCGAACGACGGCTTCTTGTCGCCGCCCATGTTCGCCTCGAGCATCGACCGCTCGATCGCCACGGGAGCGTTCGGCAGCACGTACGCCATGTTCAGCGCATAGGCGTTGCGGGTCATCATGTTCGGCCCGACGGCGTCGCCCGTCGTCCAGCGCCAGAGCACATGGCACATCGGCCCGACGACGTGCGTCTTCGCCTCGCGGAGAACGGCGTAGCGCGACAGCTCGGCGATGTCCGAGGTGCGCAGGAACTCCCGCATCTCGTCGACGTGCTCGCCGATCCAGCGCGCAAGAGCCAGCGCGTCGCCGGCGTCCTTGCAGACGAAGCACGACGCGCGCGTGATGCGATCCGCGACGACGTAGGTACGGAAGCCGCCCGACAGAGCGACCGCCTTGGCACCGCGCTGGAGCGAGGCGGTGAGGCCGCCCTCGGTGTGCGCGAGCGGCACGACGACCTCCTCGTCGGCGCGGCTGCTTTCGACGACCTCGCCCGTGTCGGACAGCGAGTACTCGCCGAGCGACACCTGGAGTTGCGCAATCGAGACGGGAATCGTCGCGACCCCGGTCACGGACTCGGCGACCTTCGCGTACGGCTCGAGGTCGACGCTCCCGTCGAGGCCGAGCGCCTCGCGCCGCGCGGCGATCGAGGCGGGGTCGTTCTTTCGCGGTAAGCGGTCGGCCATCCCGCCATTCTGGCGTAACCTCACGGCGATGACTGCACAGGTGATCGACGGCAAGGTTCTCGCTGCCAAGGTGCGCGAGGAGGTCGCCGCGGAGGTCGGTGAGCTCGGCGAGGTCGGGCTCACGACGGTGCTCGTGGGCGACGATCCGGCGTCGCACGTCTACATCAACGGCAAGCACAAGGCGGCGACGAGCGTCGGCATCCATGCGAACGACCTCCGCCTGCCCGCCGACCTACCGGAGGACGAGCTGCTCCAGCTCCTCGCCGAGCTGAACGCCGACGACGCCGTCGACGGGATCCTCGTCCAGCTACCGCTCCCGAAGCACATCGACGAGAGGAAGGCGATCGAGGCGCTCGATCCCGCGAAGGACGTCGACGGCTTCCACCCGATGAACGCCGGCCGGCTCTACCTGGGGCGGCCGAACCTCGTGCCGGGGACGCCGCTCGGGATCATGCGCATGCTCGCGGAGTACCGCATCGAGATCGAGGGCGCGCGCGCCGTCGTCGTCGGCCGCTCGAGCATCGTCGGCAAGCCGATGGCGCACCTGCTACTCCAGGCGAACGCGACGGTGACGATCTGCCACTCCCGCACCGTCGACCTCCAGCGGCACACGCTCGACGCCGACATCCTCGTCGCCGCCGTCGGGCACCTGCACATGATCGGCGCCGACATGGTGAAGGCCGGTTCGACCGTCATCGACGTCGGCATGAACCGCACGGAGAACGGCCTGTTCGGCGACGTCGACCCGGGCGCGGCCGAGCACGCGGCGTACATGACGCCCGTCCCCGGCGGAGTCGGGCCGATGACGATCGCCATGGTTCTGAAGAACACGGTCAGCGCCGCGCGGGCCCGCCGAGGGCTTGTATCGAGCGCATCGTGAGCTAAGATCCGGCCGATCATCAATCGGTCGGCGGCCCGAACCCGAGCCGTCGGAGTTTGTTAGTAGGAGGAACACAGTTGGCAGAAGGCACCGTGAAATGGTTCTCGAACGAGAAGGGCTTCGGCTTCATCGAGCGCGAAGGCGGGGACGACGTCTTCGTCCACTTCTCGGCGATCGGCATGGAGGGTTACAAGTCGCTGACCGAGGGTCAGAAAGTCTCGTTCGAGGTCGTGCAAGGCCCGAAGGGCGCACAGGCCGCGAACGTCATGGCGATCTAGAGGACCTGTCGGACCCAGATGTGAAGAGGCCCCGGCAGGGGCCTCTTCTTTTTCTGTAGAACGGTTTTTCGGAATGGCAATCGACCGCGAACAACTGCTCCACGTCGCCCGCCTCGCGCGGCTCGAGCTCCGCGACGACGAGCTCGAGCGCCTCGGCGCGCAGCTGAACGACATCCTCGGAGCGGTGTCGAAGGTCTCCGAGCTCGACCTCTCCGACGTGCCGCCGACCTCGCATCCACTCGACGTCGTCAACGTCTGGGGCGCGGACGAGCCGCGTCCTTCCCTCCCGGTCGAGGAGGCGCTCGCGAACGCGCCCGAGCGCGAGGGCTCGTATTTCAAGGTGCCCCCAGGTGGATCATGAACGGCGGGTCATGAGCGTAGGCTTGACGGAGCTCATCAGAGAGCGGAGGCGGCGGCTTTGCCGCCGCACGGAGCGGGGCCAGTGATCGACACGCTCCGCCTGAGTGCGGAGGAGGCGACGCGCCTCCTGCGGGACAAGGAGCTCTCGAGTGCGGAGCTCTACGCCGCCTACCGCGACGCGATCGACGCGCGCGACCCCGAGCTCCACTGCTTCCTGCACGTCTGTGACGACGACGGCGGCGAGGGCGTGCCGCTCGCGGTGAAGGACGTGATCGGGACGAAGGGGATCCCGACGACCGCGGGCTCGAAGATCCTCGAGGGCTACGTGCCGGTGTACGACGCGACCGTCGTCGAGCGCTGCAAGGCGAACGGCCTGCGCGTGCTCGGCAAGACGAACACGGACGAGTTCGCGATGGGCTCGTCGACCGAGAACTCCGCGTACGGCCCGACGCACAATCCATGGGATCTGACCCGCGTCCCCGGCGGCTCCGGCGGCGGCTCCGCGGCCGCGGTGGCAGCAGGCCTCGCGCCGTGGGCGCTCGGCTCCGACACCGGCGGCTCGATCAAGCAGCCCGCCGCGCTCTGCGGCAACGTCGGCCTCCGCCCGACCTACGGCACCGTATCGCGCTACGGCGTCGTCGCGTTCGCCTCGAGTCTCGACCAGGTCGGGCCGGTCGCGCGCAACGTTCGCGACTGCGCGCTTCTCTATTCGATCCTCGCCGGCCGTGACCTGTGCGACACGACGACCGTCGACCTCCCGCAGGCCGTGCAGCTGCCCGAGCGCACCGATCTGAAAGGCGTGCGGATCGGCGTGCCGACCGAGTTCACCGAACACGAGGCGATCGCACCCGGAGTCCGCGACGCCGTGCACCGCGCGATCGACGTCGCGCGCGAGCTCGGCGCCGACGTGGGGGAGTGCTCGCTGCCGCTGTCGCTCGAGTACGGCGTGCCCTGCTACTACCTGATCGCGCCCGCGGAAGCGTCGTCGAATCTCGCGCGCTACGACGGCGTGCGATTCGGCTATCGCTCGCGGAACGGCGGCGACCGCCTCGAGATGTACGAGCGCACCCGCGACGAGGGCTTCGGCGACGAGCCGAAGCGGCGCATCATGGTCGGCACCTACGCGCTCTCGGCCGGCTACTACGAGGCGTACTACGGCCAGGCGCAGAAGGTGCGCACGGTGCTCATCCGCGAGCACAAGGAGGCGTTCGAGCGCTTCGACCTGTTGCTGACTCCGACCTCGCCGACCGTCGCGTTCGAGCTCGGCGCCAAGACGGCCGACCCGATCGCGATGTACCTGAACGATCTGCTCACGATCCCGTCGTGCATGGCCGGCCTGCCGGGGCTCAACGTCCCGTGCGGCCTCAGCGAGGGACTGCCCGTCGGCTTGCAGCTGATCGGCCCGCAGTTCTCCGAGAACGCGCTCTTCGCCGCCGGCCACGCCTTCGAGACCGCGCTCGGCTTCGACCCGGTTCCTCTGCCGTTGAGAGGGGGGCGGCTGCGATGACGATGCGCTTCGAGGATCCGGCGGCCGACTTCATCCCTGCGGTGCAGCGCGTGTTCGGCACGGAGCCGCGCGTGCTCGACGGCTCGCGCGCAGTGCTCGTCGGCGACGTGAAGCTCCAGCTCGAAGCGGGTGAGCGCGAGCTCTGGCTGATCGAGCGGAAGGGCGTGCTCGAGCACCGCCTCGGCATGGTCGAGGTCGACCTCGACATCGAGGCCGCGGTGCGCGAGGCAAAGGAGAGACTCGCGGATGGCTGAGTGGGAAGCCGTCATCGGCCTCGAAGTGCACGCGCACCTGAAAACGCGGACGAAGATGTTCTGCCGGTGCGAGCTCGAGTACGGCGCCGGCGAGAACACGCGCACGTGCCCGGTCTGCCTCGCGCATCCCGGCGCGCTGCCGGTGCCAAACGCCCTCGCGATCGAGCACACGATCAAGCTCGGGCTCGCGCTCGGCTGCGAGATCTCGCCGCACGCGATCTTCGCGCGCAAGAACTACTTCTATCCCGACCTGCCGAAGGGCTACCAGATCAGCCAGTACGAGCAGCCGCTCTGCGGGCGCGGCGCGCTGACCGTGCCGACGCCCGAGGGTGACGAGGTCGTCGGCATCACACGCGCGCATCTCGAGGAGGACGCGGCGAAGACGGTGCACGCGGGCGGTGCGACCGGGCGGAGCGTCGGGGCCGACTACTCGCTCGTCGACTTCAACCGGGGCGGCACGCCGCTGCTCGAGATCGTCAGCGAGCCCGACATCCGCTCGGCCGACGAGGCCGACCGCTTCCTTCGCCTCCTGCGGCAGACGATCGTCGAGCTCGGCGTCTCCGATGCGGAGATGGAGAAGGGCACGATGCGCGCCGACGTCAACGTGTCGGTGCGCGAGCGCGGGGAGGAGGGCTTCCGCCCGCGCTGGGAGCTGAAGAACATGAACAGTTTCACGTTCATCCGCCGCGGCATCGACGCCGCCGTGCGCGAGCAGATTGCCGCGTACGAGCGCGGCGAGTCGCTGGAGCAGTCGACGTACGACTACGACCCGGACACCGATCGGCTGACGGTGCACCGCTCGAAGGAAGAGGCGGACGACTACCGCTACTTCCCGGAGCCGGACCTCGTGCCGGTCGAGCCGCCGACGGAGCTCGTCGAGCGGCTGCGTGCGGAGATCGGCGAGCTGCCGGGCTCGCGCATCCGCCGGATCGAGGCGGAGATCGGCTTCGACCCCGCGTACGAGCTCGTCGCGACCGGCAATGAGCCGAAGGCGGTCGCGCTCGTCGAGCACGGCGTCGACTGGCGTACCGCGGCGAACGTCGCGATGAACCAGCTCGCGGCGATCACGCCGTTACCGGAGAACGTCGCGGGTCTCGCCGAGATCGTGGAGGCGCGCGACTCGCTCGACCGCGCCGCGTACACCGCTGCGTTCGCGGCGAGCGCCGAGCAGGGCTTCGACGCGCAGGCGACGCTCGCGCAGACGGTCACCTCCGACGAGTCGGCGCTCGAGCCGGCGATCGACGCGGTGATCGCCGGGAATCCCGAACAGGTCGAGAGCTACCGCGGCGGCAAGGAGGGCGTGCTCGGCTTCCTCGTCGGCCAGGTGATGAAGGAGACGCAGGGCAAGGCCGACCCGAAGGTCGTCAACCGGCTTCTGCGGGAGAAGCTCCAGCTGTAGTCACGTCGGCGAGCGGCGGCAGATCGCGGATCGAGTGGCTGAGCGTGCCGATCACCGCCGTGGCGATCGCGCAGCCGGCGAACGCCGCCATCGTCACGCGCGACGACTCGGAGTCCAGCAAGAAGCCCGCGATGAGGGGCCCGAGGGGCATTGCGAGCACGGCGATGTTGGTCGACGCCGACGACACGCGCGACGTCAGGCGGTCGGGAGTCATTGCGTACCGGTAGCTGACGATCGCCGCGTCCGTGTTCGGGAAGCAGAACGCCTGCGCCGCGAGCGCGCCTGCGAGCACGTACGCATTCGGCCAGACGAGGAAGGCGACCATCCCGAACGCCGCCCAGAACTCCGAGAGCAGGATCGCGCGTAAGGAGAGCAGGCGGCGCAGCAGCGGAGAGGCGAGTGAGCCGGCGAGCGTCGTCGCGCCGACGAGCGCGACCAGGCCGCCGACGGCTGCGCTCGAGAGCCCCTCGCGTTTGGCGAGCACGATCAGGGCGAACTGGCCGGCCGTGAAGGCGAAGTTGCTCGCGGTGATCATGAGCGCCGACATCCGCAGGAAGGGCACGTTCCAAAGGAAGCGGACGCCCTCGGCGAGTTGGCTGCGCAGGCTCGACGTCTCGCGGTCGCGCGTCTCCTGGAACGGCGTGCGCATCAACAGGATCGAGAGCGTCGAGAACGCGTAGCTTGCGGCGTCCACGACGAACGGCAGCGCACGGCCGATTCCGAAGAGCACGCCGCCGACAGGCGGGCCCGTTAGGCGAACGGTCGATGCCCGCGCCTGCTCGATGCTCGCAGCAGCCGGGAGCTGGTGCCTCGGCACGACCGACCTGAACGCGCCACTCTTCGCGGCCCCGAAGAGAACCGAGGCGGAGCTGTCGATGAACGCGACGGCGAAGATCTGCCAGAACGAGACCCGGCCGAGCAGGATTGCGGCGAAGAGCGTCCCGACGGCACCGGCGCCGACGACGTCGGCGGCGATCATCAGCCAGCGGCGGTCATACCTGTCTGCCGCGACACCGGCCACGAGGCTGAAGACGACGAGCGGCGCGAAGCGTGCCGCCTGCACGAGCCCGGCCTTCGCCGGTGAGTGCGTCACGGCGAGAACGAGCAGGGGATAGGCGATCGCCGAGACGCTCGACCCGGCGGTCGAGAGGAGCTGCCCAGCCTGGAGCAGCATGAAGTCGCGATTGCGACGGAGGGGCGTGTCGCTCACGAAGGCGCAGTCGCCTCGGCGAGGCTCGGCGCGCGCCGGACCGATGGGCTGAGCGTCGCCCACAGCGCAAGCAGCGCTGCGACGATCACGAAGACGAGGACGGTCAGGCGAGCTGAGTAGGCGCCCAGCAGGAAGCCCGCGGCGAGGGGCCCGAGCGGCGACGCGGCGAACGCGATGTTGCGCGCGACGCTCGAGACGCGGCCGATCAGCCGGTCCGGCGTCACGGCTGTGCGGTAGCCGATGATCGCGGCGTTGCCCGCCGGAGTGAGGAACGACACGGTCACGACTGCCGCAAGGAGCACGTAGACGCTCGGTACCACGACGAATGCCCCGATCAGGACGTTCAGCCACATGTTCACGACGACGATCGTGCGCATCGAGAGCGCACGGGTGATCCGGGGCGCTGCGAACGAGCCGAGCAGCGAGCAGGCGCCGAAGAGCGCGATGCAGGCGCCGATGCCGCCGCTCGTGAGCCCATGGTGCCTCGCGACGACGACGAAGACGAGAAACATGCCCTGGAACGTGAAGTTCACGCCCGCGAAGATGAGCGCGCAGGTGCGAAGGAACGGCTGCGCCCAGAGCCAACGGAAGCCCTCCGCGACCTGCGAGCGCATGCGAGTCGTGTCGGCCTCGCGCTCCTCCTGGAACGGCGTGCGCATCGCGAGCAGCGAGACGACAGAGAACCCGTACGAGATCACGTCTGCGGCGAAGGGCCACGCGCGGCCGAGGCCGAAGAGGGCGCCTCCCGCCGATGGCCCGACGAGCGTCACCGTCGCGTACCGCGCCTGCTCGGCTGCGGCAGCGTCGGTGAGCTGCGCAGCCGGCACGACCGAGCGGAGCGCGCCCACCTCGGCGATGTTGAAGAAGACGAAGCCGGTTCCTTCGACGAAGGCCACGATTGCGATCTGCGCGAATGTCAGCCGGCCGAGCGCGAGAGCCACGACGAGGCTGGCGATCGCCGCGATGCGCACACCGTCGGCGGTGAGCATCAGCATGCGCCGGTTCCAGCGGTCGGCGGCGACGCCCGCCAAGAGGGCGAAGAGCACATACGGGACGATGCTCGCGAAGCCGACGACGCCGGCTCGTGCCGGGGAGTGCGTCAGCGCGAGCACGAGCAGGGGATAGGCGATCTGCGTCGCCTGCGTGCCTGCCGTCGAAAAGAGCTGCCCCGCCTGGAGGAGGACGAAGTCGCGGTTCCGCCTCAGCGGCGGAAGCGCGCTCACGCGGCGAGCGCCGGCTCGACCTCCGTCGTCGTCTCTTCGGCAGAGCGCGTGAGCAGATACGCGGCGGAGGCGAGGAAGACGACGGCCATCGCCACGATTTCTACCCTGTAGTCGACCAGCGTGATGAGCGCAGCGCCGGCGGCGATGCCGATCGTCTGCGGAACGCTGAAGAGCATGTTGGCCGCGGCTGCGACCCGGCCCTGTACCTGGTTCGGGCTGCGCCGCTGGTAGGCGGTCGAGAGCGAGACGACTGCCCAGACGATCCCGACGCCGGCGATCGCGGTCGACGCGAGCACAACGGGGATGCTCGGGATCATCCAGAAGAACGCGCCGGCGCCGAAGATCGCGATGCCGATGCCGGCGAGGCGCACGTCGCCGACACGGCGCATGAGCCAGGCAGCGGTGACGCCGCCGGCGATCGCGCCGATGCCCTGGAAGGTGCCGATGACGCCGACGAAGGACGGTGAGCGGTGCAGCGCGTTGCCCGCGACCGCGAAGATCAGCGTCTCGCTGAAGCCGGCGAAGAGCAGCGCCGCCCCGAGCCCGATCGTGAGCTCACGCAGCACGCGCGTGCGCGCGATGTGCGCCAGGCCGGCCGAGATCTCCTTGAGGAAGTGGTGCTCCTTTGCTGCGCGCACGGGCTCCTCGAAGCGGAGTGCGACGAGCGTCCCCGCCGAGAGGAGGAACGTCGCGGCATCGACGAGCGCGACGACCGAGCCGCCCCACACGGCGAAGATGCCTGCGCCTGCGAGCGGCGCGACGATGCGCAACCCCTCGCGGATCGACTGATACAGGCCGTTTGCATCTCCGAGCAGCTCGTCGGGGACCATCGCCTTCAGCATCGCGCCCCGCGCCGCGGCGAAGAGATCCCCGCCGAGGCCGTAGAGCAGCGTCACGGTGTAGAGGAGCCACATGTCGCCGCGGTCGTTGACGAGGAAGAGAAGGCACATCACACCGGCGAGCGAGACGTGCGTCGCGATCATCAGCGGCCGCTTCGGCAGCCGATCGACGACGAGGCCGCCGAGCGGAGCGACGAGCCCGGTGAGCGCGAAGACGAAGAAGACGAGACCTGCGGCGCTGTTCGAGCCGGTGAGCGTCTTCGCCCAGATGCCGAGGACGATGATCAACATCCAGTCGCCGAACATCGAGAGCGTCTGGCCGCCGAAGAGCAGGCGGATGTCCCTGCGCGCGAGCAGGTTCCGCATCGCTAGGTCGCGCGGAAGACGCGGAAGTCGCCGCTGACGGTCTTGCCACGCACGATGAGCGTGGGCCCGTAGCCCTCGGCGGAGCCCGGGTCGCTGCCGAGTGGGACCTCGGAGGAGAGGTCGCCGGAAACGGAGCCCGCGTCGACGTCGAGATTGGTGCCGGACGCCACGCCGACCTCGATGTCGCCCGAGACGCTTTGCACCGTGACGTTGCCTTCGCGAGCCGAGTCGATGCGCACGTCGCCGGACACCGACTTGCCCTCGACCGACCGTCCGACCGAGCGTGCGAGCATGTCGCCTGAGACGGTGGTGAAACGGAGGTCGCCGCCGACGCTGTCGAGCGAGACGTCGCCGCTCACCGACTTCACCGTCGCGTCGCGCTCGACTTCGCCGCGCACCATCAGGTCGCCCGACGCGGACTTCGTTTCGAGCGACTGCACGCGCCCGCGGAGCTTCATGTCGGCCGCGGCGGTCGTGAGGATCGCGTCGCTCCCGTGCGGGACGCGCGCGTGCACCTTCAGCCGGCCGCCGCTGCCCCAGCTCAGGTCGCCGATCGAGATCGTGATCCCGAAGGGCTTCTTGCCCTTGAGCTCGACGACGATCCGCCGTCCTTCCTGGCGGACCTCGGTCAGCTCGAGGATCTTCTCGCTGCCCTCGACCGTAATCGTCGACTCGTCGCCGTCGACGGTCTCGACCTCGATCTCGCCGATCGGGATCTTGATCTCGAGCTCGGCCGGCTCCGGTGTGTGGAAGCGATGCTCCGGCATCTCAGATCGCGCGGATCGTCGTGGGGCGGAGGCCCGACTTCACGATGCGTGCGAGCCACTCGGAGGGCGAGAGGCCGACGCTCGCTGCTGCCAGCTCGACCGAGCCGCGGAGCGGTTCGGAGAGGCTGACCGTGAGCGGGGCCTCGGGGACTCCGGACGGATCGTCGTAGACCCAGTGCGTGCTGCGGGGGTTGGGCGAGGGCTCGTGGAAGAACATCCCGGCTCCTTTCACGTCCGGCCGTAGCCGGTGAGGCGGCGGCGGCTCGTCGAGCCTCCGCCTGTGGATGAACGCGGCTCGCCGGCGCGCGCGAGCGCGTGGACGATCAACGTGTTGACGGAGACCCCGGCGTGCGTGGCGGCGGCCTCGAGCCGCGCCTTCAGGCTTTCCGGCAGGCGGAGGGTGATCCTGGCCGTGAAGGCCTCGTCGGCGGGCTCGGCGGCCGGTGCCTCCTCGTCGCGGACGTACACGAGCTCCGGGTCGCCACCGGCGAACCGGACCTCGATGCGTCCGTCTTCGAGCTGGCCGTTGAGCTCGAGTGCGGCCTCGCCGAGCGCCTCGAGGAGGCGCCGGCCGATGGCCGACTCGAGCGCGACCGCGAGGAGCTCGGCCGCGCGGGCCGTCGACTCGTCGCCGACCGCCGCCACGCGGGCGAGGTCCTCACGGAGCGCTTGGACATAGCCGTCGATCTGCATGACCGCAGTATGACATCAGAGTGATGTCATTGTCAAGTCATCGCGACGCTATTTCGGTGCGAAAGCGGTGTCAGAGCAGGCCGCAGCTCCTCGCCGTGTTCGGCCAAGGATAGAAACCCCTGCTTTTGGCGGCTTTTTCCGCCACCCAGATCTGCTCGAGCGGCGTCCAGTGATCCGCCGTCCCCTTCGTCCGGAGGAGGAGCGGGGCATAGGTCCGCTGGAAGCCGAGGTCCATCTGGAGCCCGCCGTAGTACGGGCCGCCCGAGTCCGTCCAGTTCCCCTCGAAGCGGTGGATGCAGAGGAACTGGGTCAGGTGCGGGGGCCGCTCGGCGAGCCGGCGTGCCGCGTCCGCGCGGTGCTTCCAGAGCGCGATCGCCCGCTGGACGTCCGAGATGCTCATCTCGGCGAGGACGCGGCCTTCTGTGGGCGTCTTCTGCACGCCCATCAGCTGCTCCCAGCGCCACGTTGCGCGCTGGTAGCCGTAGACCTGGCCGCCGAGCCATTGGATCGCGGCCTGTCGTTTCGCCTCGGTTGTCTTTCCTGCCGCAGTCGCCTGATTCCCTACAGCTGCCTGTAGGGCGCCGGTTACGCTCGCGCAAAAAACGAGCAGGCCGACGCAGGCCAGGGTGAATCGCCGCAAACTTGCACCACCCCCCAGTGGTTTCGCTTGGTAGTCGTAGGCCGTTCGGGCGTTCGTCCGCAGGGACTGCACCGACCGGCGCGGCTATGCGCGTTCTGACCACCTTAGACGCGGAAGGCCCGTCAAGGGTTTGTAAAGGTCGTGCTCCGTCGTGATCTTCGCTACAAGGTCGCTCATCGTGACGGTCGCGAGCTGAACGTGAAGCCCGCGTAGAGGAGCGCGGCGCCGACCGCGATCCCGACGGCCGCGCCGCCCGCGCCGAGTCCGGCAACGCCGCTGCCGACGGCCGCGGCGGCGACGCCGGCGACGATCAACGTGTTTCCGACCGGGCGGCGGCGCAGCGAGCGGACGGCGACCGCCACGACCGCAAGCGTGCCGAGCGCGTTCGCGGCGATCGCGAGGAGCCGGGCAGGGGCAAATGCGAGATGGTCCTGCGCCGGCGGGATGCCGTGCGCTGCGAACGCTCCGTGCACCGGCATGGCAAGCGCGACCCCGGCCGCGAGGCCGGCGTAGGCGAGGCCGACCGCCGCTGCGCGGCGCACGCCGGCGAGGAGCAGCGAGCCGACGCCAAGGAGCGGGGCGGTGAGGAGGGCGCCGGCGGCGTAGTAGACGCGGAAGGCCCGGGCATCCCATTGCGCCGCCTCGCCCCAGGCGATCGCGGCGGCCGCGACCGCGTAGGCCGCGAGCGACCAGGCCCAGGCCGCGAGCTCGGGCCGTCGCGTCGTCCGCCAGCGGCGGGCGAGCGCCCCGGCGAGACGAAGCGCGACGAGCGCTGCGGCGAAGGCGAGAAGGGCGTTCACGTGGGCCGAGCGTAGTAGGCTCGCGGGCGTGAGGAGGGCTCTCGCGCTCGCCGCGCTCGCGGTCATGATCGTCGCCGGTGCGTCCGCCGCGGCATCGACGGGAGACCACGCGCTCCTGGCGCTGAACATCCTGCCGCCGGGCCAGGGCGCGAACACGCCGGAGCTCACGAACCAGATCGCGATGTACGACGGCTTGACGCCGCTTCAGGGCAACGTGACGGCGAGCGACCTGACGCGGTTCTACAAGCCCGAGCCGCTCGGCCTCGGCGGCGTGAAGGCGACACATGTCGTGAAGCCGAAGGCGGGCGTGACGATCTACCGCGACTCGTTCGGCGTGCCGCACGTGTACGGGAAGACGCGTGCCGACACGGAGTTCGGCGCGGGCTGGGCGACCGCGGAGGATCGTGGGCTCTATCTGCAGCTCCTGCGCGGCGCGGCGCGCATCTCGGCGCTCGATGTGCCCGGCTACGACGCGTTCTCCGTCGCGCTGTCGGCGCGCTCGTTCGTCCCGAGCGCACAGACCGAGGCGTTCCTCGCCACGCAGACGAAGCTCGCAGCGCAGACCGCTCGCGGCCGCCAGCTCTTGAAGGACGTCGACGCGTACATCGCAGGGATCAATGCGTACTTCCTCAGGGCAGGCGGGTTCGTGAAGCCGTACACCCGCAACGACGTCACCGCGATCGGGACGCTCATCGGCGCCGTCTTCGGCGCAGGCGGCGGCAACGAGGCGCGGAGCGCACAGTTCCTGTCCGCCTTGCAGCAGAGGCTCGGCGCCGCGAAGGGCCTCTCGGTGTGGAACGACCTGCGTGAGCACATGGACGGCGAGACCCCGGTCACCGTGGCGACGCCGTTCCCGTACGACAACGGCCCGACCGGCATCGGCGCGGGCAACGTCGCGATCGACGCGGGCAGCTTCCAGCCGGTCGTCGCGGGCGCGGGCCCGTTGCAGCACCGGCAGCTGATGTCGAACGCACTGCTGGTGGGCGCGAATCGCTCGGCGAACGGCCATCCGATCTTCGTCGCGGGGCCGCAGGTCGGCTACTACTCGCCCGAGATCCTGATGGAGCTCGACCTGCACGGCGGCGGCCTCGACGCGCGGGGCGTCGCCTTCCCGGGGCTCGGCTTCTATCTCCAGATCGGCCGCGGGCCGGACTACGCGTGGAGCGCGACGTCCGCGAGCTCCGACGTGATCGACGAGTTCGCCGAGACGCTCTGTGGCAACGGCACGACGCAGTACTCCTACAAGGGGCAGTGCCGCGACATGGGCATCTTCGACGCCGGGACGCTGAAGGGGCAGAACGGCGCCCCCGAC
>JBGPLW010000037.1:0-13204 GCA_041486645.1 Gaiellaceae bacterium
CAGAAGCTTGGAGTAGAAGTCCTTGCTGCGTTCGACGTCCGAAACGACGAGGTCGAGGTGGTGAATGCCCCGCGACTGCACGGAGTGATGCTACGACGAGACGAAGGAGCTGCCTACCCGTCGCGCCACGACGCGCGCCGCTTCTCGAGAAACGCCCGCAGACCCTCCTGCCCTTCGTCGCTCGCGCGGCGCTCCGCGATCCAGCGCGCCGTCTCGGGCCCCGCGGGACGCTCGCGTACGAGCCGCTTCGCCCAGCGCGCGGCGTGCGGGCCGGCCGAGAGCAGTTCGCCGACGACGCGCTCGACCGCGGCGTCGAGATCGTCGGCGACCTCGCTGACGAGGCCGATCCGCAGAGCGGTCTCGGCGTCGAAGCGCTCGCCGGTGACGAAGTAGCGCCGCGCGTGACCGGCGCCGATCTTCGCGAGCGCGAACGGCGAGATGACCGCCGGGATGATCCCGAGCTTCACCTCGGAGAACGCGTACACGGTGTCGCGCGCCGAGATGGCGATGTCCGCGGCCGCGACGAGCCCGGCTCCGCCGCCGAGCGCGTGACCCTGCACCCGCGCGACCACGGGCGCCGGGCAGTTGTCGATCGACTCGAACATCTGCCGCATCGCGTTCGCGTCGGCGACGTTCTCGTCGACCGAGAGGCCGACGGACGCGCGCATCCAGTCCACGTCGGCGCCCGCGCAGAAGGACGCACCCTCTCCTGCGAGCACGACCGCACGCGCCTTGCCGACGTCGACGAACGCCTGCCCAAGTTCGCGGATCAGCTCCGCGTCGAAGGCGTTCCTTCGCTCCGGCCGCGCGAGCGTGACGCGCAGCACCGGTCCCTCGCGCTCGACCTGAACGGTGGCCACGACGCGAGAGCTTAGAGTTCGACGCGATGCTCCGCGGAACCATCGCCGCCGCCCTGACCCCGCTCGCCTCCGGTGGCGCGGTCGTGGACGAGGACGCGTTCGAGCCGTACCTCGCCTGGCTCGCGTCCCACGGGATCGATGGCGTCCTCGCATGCGGCACGACGGGGGAGGGCGTCCTCTTCGACGTTGCGGAGCGCAAGCGCATCGCCGAGCTCATCTTCGCGAATCGCGGCTCGCTGCAGGTCGCCGTTCACTGCGGCGCGCAGAACACGGCCGACACCGTCGAGCTCGCAGAGCACGCCGCGGCTGCCGGCGCCGATGCGATCGCTGTGATCGCGCCGCCGTACTTCGCATTCGACGCGGAGGAGCTTCTCGCGCACTTCTCGGAAGCGGCGCGCGCGTGCGACCCGACGCCGTTCTACGTCTACGAGTTCGCCGCGCGGAGCGGCTACGCCGTCCCGCTGCAGACGATCGCCGCCCTGCGCGACGAGGCGCCCAACTTCGTCGGCCTGAAGGTGTCCGACACGCCGTGGGAGCGGTTCTCCCCGTACCTCGTCGACGGGCTCGAGATCTTCGTCGGCCCCGAGGCGCTCATCCCGCAGGGGCTCGCGAGCGGAGCGCAAGGTGCGGTCTCCGGGCTCGCGGCCAGTTTCCCCGACGCGGTGGTCGCGCTCGTGCGCGACCCGACGCCGGAGAACGGAGCGCGCGTCGGTGCGCTGCGCGCGTCGCTTCAGGCGCTGCCGTTCCACGCCGCGTCGAAGATGGTGCTCGGCCTCCGTGGTGTCCCGGTGCGCGGCGGCGTCAGGCCGCCGCTCCGCGCCCTGACCGAGAGCGAGCGCGACGAGGTCGAGCGCATCGTGCGCGAATGGCTCGGATAGTCGTCGCCGGCTCCGGCGCCGTGGGCGCGAGCGTCGCGTATCACCTCGCGCTGCTCGGAGCCGACGACGTCGTCGTCGTCGAGCGTGGCGAGCTCGTCAGCGGCTCGACGTCGCGCGCAATGGGTGGCGTGCGGCAGCAGTTCTCGACCGCCGAAGAGGTCGTACTCGCGCGCGAGAGCATCGAGTTCCTCGCGCGGCTCGGGCCGTCGCTCTTCCGGCAGGTCGGCTACCTCTTTCTCGCGACGACCGACGACGGGCTCGCGGCGCTCGAGGAGCGGCGTGCGCTCCAGAACGAGCTCGGCGTCCCCGTCGAACGCGTCGATCCGTCGGTGGTGCGCGGTCTCGCTGTCGACGACGTCCTCGGTGCGACGTGCTGCTGGAGCGACGGCGTCGCCGATCCGGCGGGGGTCGCGCGCGAGGTGCTGCGGCTCGCGCAGGCCCGCGGCGTCGTGGTGCGCCCGAACACGCGCGCCGAGGACGTCGAGCGCGACGTGCTCGTGATCGCCTGCGGGCCGTGGTCGCCCGAGCTCGCGGCGACGGTGGGCGTCGAGCTGCCGATCCGGCCGCTCTGCCGGCAGCTGCTCGAGACCTCGCCGGTCGCCGATCTCCCGGACGAGCTGCCGATGGTGATCGAGGCGGAGACGGGCTTTCACTTCCGACGGCTGGGCGAGCGGCTCGTGCTCGCGATGACCGACTCGGAGCCGCGCTGGACGTTCGAGACCACCGTCGACGAATCGGTCTTCGCCGACCGGCTCGAGCGCCTGGCGGTGCGTTACCCGCCGGCGGCCGGCGCGATGATCCAGAACGCCTGGGCGGGTTTGTACGACATGACGCCCGACGCCCATCCGATCGTCGGCCGCATCGCAGACGGCGTCTTCGCGGCGTGCGGCTTCAGCGGCCACGGGTTCATGCAGTCGCCTGCCGTCGGGCGCGCGCTCGCGGAGCTCATCCTCCGTGGCGAGTCGTCACTCGACCTGAGCCCGTACGCGCTCGAGCGCTTCGATGCGGGCGCGATGTTCCCCGAGCACGTCGTGCTCTAGCGACGGCCGTACGAGCACGACGGCAAGTGCAACGACGGCGAGGTCGCGCGCGAGCAGCTCCCACGACTGCGTGACCGCGAGGAGGTGTGCGAGCGGCCAGTACCGCTGCGGGAACCACAGTTGCGTGAGCACGAGCGCCGCGAAGAAGAGCGACGTCGCCCAGACGCCGCGCCGGCCGCGCACGAGCGGGACGAGCGGGAAGAGCCAGATGAGGAACTGCGGTGAGAAGACCTTCCCGAACGCGAGCGTCACCGCCACGGCGGCGGCGGCGTAGCGAAGGAGGTCGCCGACGTCCGACGTCCGGCGTGCAAAGGCGACATACAGCGCTGCGAGCGCGAGCAGACCAGCGACGGAGGTGACGATGGCAGCGGCGTGCGTGCCCGGCCCGACGAGGTTCTGCGAGCCGTACGACGACTCGATGGAGAACTTCGTTCCGACGACGTGATGCCAGGCGATGAGCACGGCTGAGCCGAGGCTCTCGATCTGCAACGGCCGCGCGAACTGCGCGTGGAAGCTGTGAGCGACGCCGCCCGGTGAGAGGACGAGGAAGGGGAGGAACCAGGCAGCCGCCGTGCCGGCGGCGATCGCGAGCCACCGCCCAGCAGCGCGCCCACCCTCGCTGCGCGCGATCCAGATCGCAAGGAGCGGCACGAGCAGCGCAGGCCAGAGCTTCGCGGCGAAGGCGGTGCCGATCAGCACGGCCGAGAGCGCCGGCCGCCGGCGCAGCGCGGCCGCGAGCGCGAGCACCGTGAGCGCTGCCGGCCAGAGATCGAAGCGCGAGACCACGACCGAGCCGACCGCGAGCGGCGCCAGGGCTGTGAGCACAGCGGCCTTCGTGCCGCCGATCAGGAAGGCCCCGATCACCGCGGCCAGGAGACAGCCGGCCATCAGCACCTGGAACATCCTGCGGTAGTCGAAGCGCTCGACGAGCGCAGGTGCGACGAATACCGGCAGCGCAGCCGGCGGGTACTCGAGCTCGAAGTCGCGGTACGGGACTGAGTGCGTCTTCACGACTGCGTCGCCGTAGCGCTGGTAGACGCCGTAGTCGGTGATCTGCCCGTGCCTGTACCAGCCGACGTGGAGGACGCCCCAAACGGCTGCGACGAGTGCAACGGCGACGAGCGCCGCGCGGATCACTCGACGTCGAACTCCTCGGCGACGTCGGGATCCTTGCCGATCAGCTCCGGCAGGCCGCCGAGGCCGGGGAGCTCGGGCAGGTGCGCGCGCACCCCGTCGAGACTCGTCATTGAGTCTTGCAGTGCCCAGATCAGGATGCGGGCGATCAGAAAGGGCCTCGTGCGTCGTAGCTGCCGCGCCGCGCGCCGATCCCGATGAACGTCATGCCGTCCGGGCCGGCGATCGGCATCCGCGTCGTTTCGGGGTCGAAGCGGAGACACGTCCCGAGGCGAACGTCGACCTCATCGCCGTCGATGCGCCAGCGGCCCGAGCCGGCGACGACGATGTTCACTTCCTCCTGCTTCGAGCCCGACTCGTCGTGCTCGTGGCCCTCGGCGTTCGGCGGCAGCTCGAACCAGTTGACGCCGAACGCCTCGACGCCGAGCACACGGCGAACGAACTTCACACCGCCGGTCGGCCCCGCGCCTTCGAGCTCGTCGACGTTGACGACGCTGTAACTCATCTGTCTCCTCTCACATCCGGAAGATGCCGAAGGTCGTTTCGGGAATCGGGGCGTTCAGCGCCGCTGCGAGCCCGAGAGCGAGCACGCGGCGCGTGTCGAGCGGGTCGATGATGCCGTCGTCCCAGAGACGTGCGGTCGAGTAGTACGGATTGCCTTCGCGTTCGTACTTGTCACGGATCTCCTGCTCGTCGACGTCGCCGACCATCGCCAGCACCATCGCCGCCTGCTCGCCGCCCATCACGGCGATGCGTGCGTTCGGCCACATCCAGAGCTGCCGCGGCTCGTACGCGCGGCCGCACATCGCGTAGTTGCCGGCGCCGAATGAGCCGCCGGTGACGACCGTGAACTTCGGCACCTGCGCGTTCGCCACCGCCATCACGAGCTTCGCGCCGTCGCGTGCGATGCCGCCCGCCTCGTACTCCGTGCCGACCATGAAGCCGGTGATGTTCTGAAGGAAGACGAGCGGGATGCGCCGCTTGCAGCAGAGCTCGACGAAGTGCGCGCCCTTCTGCGCCGACTCGGCGAAGAGCACGCCGTTGTTCGCGAGGATCCCGACGGGGAAGCCCTCGATGCGCGCGAACCCGGCCACGAGCGTCTCGCCGTAGAGCTGCTTGAACTCCTGGAAGCGCGAGCCGTCGACGATGCGCGCGATCAGCTCGCGCGCATCGGTCTGGTGCCGGAAGTCCTCCGGGATCAGCCCGTAGAGCTCGCTCGGGTCGAGGGCCGGCGGCTCGGGCGGCGCAACGTCCCACGGCGGCTCCGGCTTGCGCGTGTGCAGGTTGCGCACGATCGCGCGCGCGAGCGCGAGCGCGTGCTCGTCCGAGGTCGCGTAGTGATCGGCGACGCCCGAGCGGCGCGTGTGGACATCGGCGCCGCCGAGCTCCTCCGCCGTGACGTCCTGCCCGGTCGCCGCTTTCACGAGCGGCGGGCCGCCGATGAAGATCGTCCCGGTGCCGCGCACGATCACCGTCTCGTCGCTCATCGCAGGGACGTATGCGCCGCCCGCCGTGCACGAGCCCATCACGACCGCGATCTGCGGGATTCCCTGCGCGGACATCTGCGCCTGGTTGAAGAAGATGCGGCCGAAGTGCTCCCGGTCGGGGAAGACGTCCGCCTGGAGCGGGAGGAAGGCGCCGCCCGAGTCGACGAGGTAGATGCACGGCAGCCTGTTCTGCGCTGCGACTTCCTGGGCACGGAGGTGCTTCTTCACCGTGAGCGGGAAGTAGGAGCCGCCCTTCACCGTTGCGTCGTTCGCGACGATCACGCACTCGCGCCCCTCGACGACGCCGATCCCCGTGACGATGCCCGCGCCCGGCGCTTCGCCGTCGTAGAGCTCCCAGGCTGCGAGCGCGTTCAGCTCGAGGAAGGCGGTGTCGGGGTCGACGAGGCGGTCGACCCGCTCGCGGGCGGGCAGCTTGCCCCGCGACCGGTGGCGCTCGACCGAGGCTTCGCCGCCGCCGGCGGCGATCTGGGCCGTTCGCGCCTGGAGCTCGGCGACGAGCGCCGCCATCCGGTCGTGACGGCGGGCAAAGTCGTCTGAGCCGCGCTCGGCCTGCGACGAGAGGACGGCCACGCCCGAGAGCCTATCCTCGTCGGCGCAGTTCCGGAATCCGCTCACGCGGATTCCGGAACGCGCGAAAACCCCTGAAGGCGGCCGCATTCGCGGCCGCTGGATGCTTGATGTCGCGTCGACGCTCTAGCCTGCCCTCGTGATCGTCGCGCACATGGACCTCGACGCGTTCTATGCCGCCGTCGAGGAGCTCGAGAATCCCGAGCTGCGCTCGCAGCCGCTCATCGTCGGCGGGGATCCGCGCGGCCGCGGCGTCGTCGCGACCGCGAACTACGTTGCGCGCGGGTTCGGGATCCACTCCGCGATGAGCGCGGCCGAGGCGATCCGGCGCTGCCCGCACGCCGTCTTCGTGCGGCCGCGCCACTCTCTGTACCGCGAGTACTCGCGATCCGTGTGGTCGACGGTGCGCGGCATCGTGCCGACCGTCGAGCAGACCGGTCTCGACGAGGGCTATCTCGACCTGGGCGAGGTGGCGGGCGACTTCCTCGAGGCGCGCGTCGTCGCCGAGGCCGTGCAGACCGCGGTGCGCGCCGCGACGAGCCTCACCTGCTCGCTCGGAGTCGCGCCGTGCAAGGTCGTCGCGAAGATCGGGAGCGACGCGCGCAAGCCGGGCGGGCTGCTCGTCGTCGTGCCCGGGCAGGAGGCGGCGTTCCTCGCCGATCTCGACGTCCGCAAGCTCCCCGGCGTCGGCCCGAAGGCGGAGGCGCGGCTGCGCGCGGGCGGCGTCGAGACCGTCGGCGCGCTCGCGGCACTGAGCGACGACGACCTGCGCCGGCTCCTGCCGGGCAGCGTCGGCAAGGTGCTGCGCGACCGCGCGAACGGGATCGATCCGCGCGGGCTCGAGCTCGAGGGGGAGCGCATCTCGATCAGCGTCGAGAACACGTTCGAGCGTGACCTCGTCGAGCGCGAGCGGCTGCACGACGAGCTCCGTGGAATGGCTCGAGAGGTTGCGGAGCAGTTGCAGAAGAAAGGCCAGGTCGCGCGCACCGTCACGACGAAGCTCCGCTACACCGATTTCTCGATCCGCAGCCGCTCGACGTCGCTCGAGGTGGGCATCGACGACGCGGATCAGATCGCCGAGCTCGCGTGCCGCCTGCTCGACCGCGGGCTACGCGACCGGCCGGGGGCGCTGCGGCTGGTCGGAGTCGGCGTCTCCGGACTCGCCGCGTACCGCCAGCTCGCCCTCGACGCGTCTCCGTAGCGTCCGGCTTCAGCGCGGTGTCACCGCGTCGATCAGCGTCTCGGCGAGCTCCCGCGCGTCGCGCGCCGGCTTCGCCGAGTTCTCCACCATTGACTGGACGAGCGCACCGTCGAACACCAGCATCAGCTGGCGCGACAGCTTGACCGGGTCGGCGGCTTCCGCGGCACGGGCGCGGGCGAGGATCCAGCGACGGAGCCGTTCCTTGTGCCGGCGGATGATCGGGTGCGCGGGGTGGTCGCGGTCTGCGAGCTCGGACGAGGCGCTCGTGAAAGGACAGCCGCGGAACTCGGGAGAGCGGATGGTCGTCTCGAGTGCCGCGAAGAGTGCCTTCAGCTGGTCGCGGGGCGTCGCTTCGCGCTCCGCACGCTCGGTGTACATCGCGAAAACGGGCAGGTCGCGCACATCGAACGCAGCCGCGATGAGCCCGTCCTTGCTCCCGAAGCGCTCGTACAGCGTCCGTTTCGAGATTCCGGCGGCGCGGCTCAGCGCCTCGACGCCCGTTCCGGTGATCCCGTGCTTGTAGAAGAGCTCGGCGGCCCGGTCGGCGATGCGTGCGTCTGCTTCGTTCACAGGCTCCATGGTACCGATCGGTTTTCAAGGGGGTCGAGATTGTGTATAGTCGAAAACCGATCGGTTTTTTCAACCAGGAGGTACACACACATGTCTGACGTTCATCGCTGGCGCGCCTTCGCGGTGCTGGCCGTTTCGTTCTTCATGACGATCGTCGATCTGACGATCGTCAACGTTGCGCTGCCGACCATCGGCCGCAAGCTTCACTTCTCGGAATCGAACCTGCAGTGGGTCGTGACCGCGTACGGGCTCACGTTCGGCGGCTTCCTGCTCCTCGGGGGCCGCGCAGCCGATCTGCTCGGGCGCCGCCGCATCCTGATGGCCGGGCTCACCGTCTTCACGGCCGCCTCGCTCGCTTGCGCACTCGCGACGAGCGACGCGTTCCTGATTGCGATGCGCGGCGTGCAGGGTCTTGGCGCCGCGATCGTCCTGCCGGCGGCCCTTTCGATCGTCATGAACATGTTCGAGGAGGGCCCCGAACGCAACAAGGCACTCGGCATCTGGGGCGGGATCGGCGCCGGCGGCGCAACCGTGGGCTTGATCGCCGGTGGCATCCTCACCCGCTACGCCGGCTGGGAGTACATCTTCTTCCTCAACGTGCCGGTCGGCGCAGCAGCGCTTCTCCTCGCCCCACGGGTCGTTCCCGAGAGCCGGCTCGAGACGGCACGGCGCCGTTACGACCCATTCGGCGCGCTCACGGTCACCGGCGGCTTGCTGCTGCTCGTCTACACGATCTCGCAGGCTCCGCAGGTCGGCTGGGGCGCGACGAGAACGGTGACGCTCAGCGTGCTCTCCGCGGCGCTGCTGCTCGCCTTTCTCCTGGTGGAGACCCGGGTGGAGGCACCGCTCATGCCACTCCGGATCTTTCGGCTGAAGACACTCGCCGGGGCGAACGCAGTTGGCCTGCTGCTCGGCGGCAGCTTCTTCGCGTTCATCTTCATCGGCACCCTCTACATGCAGCAGGTGCTCGGCTACTCCGCGCTCAAGACGGGCCTCGCCTGGCTCGCCGTCTCGGTCACGTCCGTCGCCTTCGCGGGGGTCTCGCAACTGCTCGTCACACGAGGCTCGGCCAAGCCGGTGATGGCACTCGGCATGGCACTGATCGGCGGCGGCCTCCTCTGGACGACCCAGGTGCCGGTGCACGGGCACTTCTGGCACAACCTCGCGGGGCCCTTCTTCGTCACCGGCGCCGGCACCGCCTTCGCTTTCATTCCGATCTCGATTGCAGCCCTTGCCGGTGTCGCCGAGCGTGAAGCGGGCGTGGCGTCCGGGCTGCTCAACACCTCACAGCAACTCGGCGGAGCGATCGGCGTCGCGATCGCCTCCACCGTCGCCGCCAGCCACTTCAAGACGCTTCTGCATGAGGGCAGTGCTCAACCGGCCGCGCTCACCGGCGGGTTCCAGTGGGCGCTCTGGGTCTGTTCTGCCATCGCGCTTGCTGCAGTCGTCGTCCCGTTCGTCCTGGTCCGCCGAGACGAGCTGGCGAGAGTGGCCGTCGACGTGACGCTTCAGGAGCCGCAGCCGGCGTTCGCTTCAGCAGGACAACAGAGGCAGTAGACGAGTGCGCGCGATCGACTCGTACCGAATCGGAGCCGGCCTTGCCCTCATAGGCAACGCGCAGCTAGTCTCCCGGGCCTGCGGTGGAAGCACACGACGACACCACGAATCTCGACGGCTGGCTGATCGCGCAGCTCCGCGACCAGCCTGCGCCGTCACGGCTCGGTGAGCTCCTGCTCGACGAGAGCACGGCGGCCGCCCGCATCGAGGAGCTCGAGGCGCTCGTCGCCGAGCTGCGCGCGCAGATCTCACCGCGACTTCAGCCGGTGCCGCGCGGTCACGTGCTCTTCGCGCCGACGGCGCACGGCTACGCCGTCGTCGAGGTCGACGGGCCGCCGCCTTCGCCCGACGCGCCGGTGCTGCTCGACGGGCGCCGCTACCGCGTCGAGCGCGCCGGCCGCTCGCCGTTCCCGGGCGACCGGCGGCAATGCCTTTACCTCGCGGCCGAGTAGCGCGCGAGCCGCACTCGCAGCTTTGAACCCGGCGCGGCCGGCGTGCAATGGTTCGCGCCACGACGCGCAGCCCACCCGTGACGCTACGGAGAACGAAACCGTCCCGGATCGCAAACCGGGCGAGCACTCAGCGCCGGTTACGCGCGACGAGTCGGCCGACGTCGGTGATCGAGAGCAGCCCGACGACCTGGTCGCCGGCGAGAACGAGCGCCCGGTCGAGCGGACCGTGCTCCATCTCGCCGATTGCGTCGAGGAGCGGTTCGTCCTCGCGCACCGTCGGCATCCCGTCGAGCGGCAGCATGCAGTCACCGACACGGGTCGTTTCCCATTCGCGTCGTGGCACCCGGGCGACGGCGGCGAAGGGCAGTAGCCCGACAACTCGATCGTCGGCGATGACGGGGTAGGTGGTGAAGTGGTGGACGTGGGCGACGCCGTCCATGAACGCGGCGAGCGACCAGTCGGCGGCAACGGATTCCGGTTGGCGGATCATCAGGTCGCGGACGCGCAGGTCGCCGAGCGCGTCGCGCAGCAGCCCATAGCGTCCCTCGGCGGCGGCTGCGTGGAGCAGGAACCAGCCGAGGAAGGCGAGCCAGGCGCCACTCCAAGCCCCCTGCACGACGAACATCAGCAGGCCGAGCCCGATCAGCAGATAGCCGAAGCCGCGCCCGACGTCGGCCGCGATCCGCGTTGCCCGCGCGAAGTCGCCGCTGCGGAGCCAGAGCAGCGAGCGGAAGACGCGGCCGCCGTCGAGCGGCAGCGCCGGCAGCAGGTTGAAGACGAGCAGGATCAGGTTGATGTAGCCGAGCCACGCCGCAACACCATCGACGGCGCTGCCGAGCCCGCCCGCGGCGGCGACCGCGACGAACAGCCCGCCGAGCAAGAATGAGACGAGCGGCCCCGCGACGGCGATCCGCAGCTCCGCGCCGGCCGAGGGGAACATGCCCTTGAAGCGGGCGACGCCGCCGAACAGCCAGAGCGTGATCCCTTCGATCTCGACCCCGTCACGCTTCGCCTGCAGCGCGTGCCCGAGCTCGTGCAACAGCAGGGACGCGAAGAACAGAATCGCGGCGCCAACCGCCATCACCACATAGGTGGCCCTTGCGAGGCCGGGGTTCGACGTTGGGAACACGGTGCTCTCGAGCGTCCAGACGATCAGCGCGAACACGATCAGCCAGCTCCAATTGACGCTGATCCGGATACCCGCGATCCGCGCGATCGTGAAGCTCGGGGTCATCGACGAACCCGCAGGCGCCGGTGAGGATCGCCAGGACGTCTGCGCGCGCCCTCGTGGGAGATGTCGGTCATTCGCGTTCGGCTTGGCGGACGACGAGCATGGGGCAGGGGGCGTGTTGGACGACTTGCTGGCTGACCGAGCCGAGAAGCAGGCTCGCGAAGGATGGTCTCCATCATGCCTTCACTGTCTGTCTGAGTCCGCTTCTGACGACTTACTCGGTGCGGTTGAACTGCTGCACGGCCAAGGCGAGCATGACGGCGCCCACTGTTGCGACAATAACCAGCTCGAGGGCGACCGGGAGCCGCCAGTGATCCCAGGCGATGCCGGGGTTGAGCTGGTGCTGGAAGCTGGCGGGCGCGTGCACGTGCTGGAAGACGGCCCGGCGCATCGGGTCGACGGCGTAGCTGAGCGGATCGACCCGGGTCAGCACGGAGAGCCAGGCGGGAAGGCCGCTGGCGGGGAAGACGGCGCCGGAAAGGAAGAACATCGGCAGCACGACGAACTGCATCACCGCCTGGAAGGACTCGATCTGGGTCATCCGGCTGGCCAGCATCATCCCCAGGGCCGTCCCGCGGACTGATGCGAGCTCGAACCAATCGGGTTCCGCAGCGTCTCGGACGCCTTTGCGATGATTTAGCAGGGGCGGAGGGACTCGAACCCCCGGCCTACGGTTTTGGAGACCGCCGCTCTACCAACTGAGCTACGCCCCTGGGCTTCGACGGATTGTAGCCCCGCGAATCGGGCGCTCCATCGGACTCCGCATTACGCTTCCGCGCGTGCAGCAGCGCGCGCTCGGCGCTCTCTTCCTCGGCATCGCAGTCGCTCTCCTGCTCACGGCGGTCGCGGCATTTGCTGGCTCCGGCGGCGGCGCGGGCCGCCTTGTCGTCGCCGTTGCAGCCCTCGCGCTGGCCCTCTGGCTCGGCTCGCTGGCACTTTCCGCGTTCCGACGCTGAGGAAAAGTCCCGGGCGCGCCGTATTCTCTTACTCGTGAGCCGGGCGGACGAGACCCAGACCCTTTGGCTGCAGTTCCGCAAGACCGGCGACCCGGCCCTTCGCGACCGGCTGATCCTCACGTACGCGCCGCTCGTCAAGTACGTCGCCGGTCGCCTCGGAAGCGGCCTGCCAGCGCACGTCGACGAGGGCGACCTCGTCTCGTACGGCCTCCTCGGCCTGATCGGCGCGATCGAGCGCTACGAGCCCGACCGCGATGTGAAGTTCGAGACGTACGCCATCGCGCGCATCAAGGGCGCGATCATCGACGAGCTGCGCGCGATGGACTGGGTGCCCCGCTCGGTGCGCTCGCGCGCGCGGGAGATCGAGCGGGCGATCGCCGCGCTCGAGTCGAAGCTCGGCCACGCGCCGACGGACGAGGAGATCGCGAAGAAGGTCGGGATCACGGTCGAGGAGCTCGAGGAGAGCCTGACCGACATCGCCCGCTCGTCGATTGCAGCGCTCGACGAGCTCTGGACGGTCTCGGACGGCGGCGACACGGTGGCGCTGATCGACACGGTCGAGGACTCGGACGCGCCGGATCCGCAGGGGCAGCTCTCGCAGACCGAGACGAAGGAGGCGATCGCCGACGCGATTGCCCGCCTCCCCGAGCGGGAGAAGCTCGTCGTCACGCTCTATTACTACGAGGAGCTGACACTCCGCGAGATCGGGGAGGTGCTCGGCGTGACCGAGTCCCGCGTCTCGCAGCTCCACACGAAGGCGATCCTCCGCCTGAAGGCTCGGCTCTCCGGGTCACCGGCCCGCGCCGGTCTGGAGTCGTAGGCGCAACGACTGCAACCAGGCTGAAGCCTGGTCGCTCTTGGGTCCGCACCCTGCCTTCAGGCAGGTTGCAGTCGTCCGAATAGAATCGCCCTACCGAGACCGAAATCTTAGGAGGGCGAGCCGTCGTGCCAGCTGTCACCGAGCCGGGGAAGATTCGCAACATCGCCGTCGTCGGCCACCGCGGGGTGGGGAAGACCTCGCTCACGGAGGCGCTTCTCTTCCAGGCGGGAAAGACGAACCGGCTCGGGACGATCGAGGCGGGCACGACGGCCGGCGACTGGGACGACGGCGAGCACAAGCGCCAGATGTCCCTCTCGGGGTCGCTGCTGCACGTCGACTGGCAGGAGCGCAAGATCAACCTCGCCGACACGCCGGGTGATGCCGGCTTTCAAGCCGACACCTTCGCGGCCCTGCGGGTCGTCGAAGGTGC
>JBGPLW010000038.1:0-13005 GCA_041486645.1 Gaiellaceae bacterium
CCGGGATGCCCAGCGACAACATCCAGCGGGCGATCCAGCGGGCAAGCGGCGAGGGGTCGGGGGCCCAGTATGAATCCGTCGTCTATGAGGGATTCGCGCCAGGCGGTGTTGCGGTATTGGTCGAAGCACTGACCGATAACCGCAACCGCACCGCGAGCGACGTGCGCCACACGTTTGCGAAGAACGACGGCAACCTCGGTGGCTCGGGCGCGGTCGCGTGGCTCTTCGAGCGCCGCGGCGTCGTGCTCGTGCCGGCCGCCGGCGTCGACGAGGACGAGCTGATGCTCGCCGCGGCCGACGCCGGGGCGGACGACGTCTCGCTCGACGGCTCGTCGTACCAGGTGCTGACCGCGCCCGAGCAGCTCGGCGCGGTGCGCGAGGCGCTCGAAGCCGCGGGCTTCACGATCGAGTCGAGCGAGCTGACGATGCTCCCGAAGACAACCGTCGAGGTCGCAGACGAGGGCGACGCGAAGAAGGTGCTGCGGCTCATGGATCAGCTCGAGGACAACGACGACGTGCAGGACGTGTTCGCGAACTTCGACATCCCCGAGCAGGTGCTCGAGGCCGTCGCCGGCTGAGGAGCGCGATGGTCGACGAGGCACGTCTCGAGCCGGTGGAGTCGGGGCTCGCGCCGGTGTCGCCGGGCTGGTTCGTCGTCAACGCGCGCGACGCTGCGTGGGTGACGAACGATCACTTCCACAGCGTCTGCATCTTCGAGTCCGACGACTTCGTGTTGCAAGGGCGGCCCGATCTCGAGGAGCAGAACTTCCCGCAGCTGGGCTTCACGCTGCGCGTCATCTCGCCCGGGCACTCGCTCGGCTTCTTCCACGCCGAGTCGGACCAGGAGGACTTCCTCGTGCTGCGCGGCGAGTGCATCCTCGTGATCGAGGACGAGGAGCGGCGGCTCCGCGCGTGGGACTTCGTGCATTGCCCGCCCGACACGGGGCACGTCTTTGTCGGCGCGGGCAACGGGCCGTGCGTGCTCGTCGCGGCCGGCGCGCGGACGGATGGGGCGACGACGACGTACCGGCGCTCGGAGCGGGCACTCGGGTACGGCGCAAGCGTCGAGAGGGAGACGACCTCGGGCGCCGAGGCCTACAAGGGCATCCGGGAGTGGCGGCTGAAGCACCCGGAGCACTGGGACGAGCTGCCCTGGGTGGAGGACACGCCGCGCGCGTAGTGACGCAGAGAGGCCCGCTGGAGCGGGCTCTCTGCGCCTCGATTCAGAACAAACGCACGCTTAGCTAGAGGACTTGTTGTTCACGGACGACTGACGAAGCAGAAGCAGTATTCATCGAAGCCGCCAGAGCCGTCCCCAGGAGCGAGAAAATGCAGCTTGTCGACCATGTGGTTATGACCGCCTACAAACGGTCGATACGTTCCTGTCGCCTCGATAACCGTCAACTCGAACGTCCCTTCCAAGAATCTCCCACCGTGGCCGTCCGGAACGAAGCTGGCATTGCTGCCCGTGAACCGCATCGCGAACGAACCGCCGGGGACGTGGTACGCGCACAGGTCGCCGGCGAACTGCACATAGAAGCGGCCGATAGCCTTGTTGGCGTTCGTGTTACCCGGAGTTCCGCCAACCGGGTAGATCTCCGTCGTCGAGTACGAACCGTCACTCAAGTCCACTGAGGAGAGGCCGAGGTCAGGCCCATGAACTACGGGCTGATACAGCCCCTTCAGCAGGAGGACGAACGAGTCGTCGGTCGCAGTGCTTCCGCGCGCCCACACTCGCCCAGGGAATAACAACGGAGACAGAGCGACGAGCGCCCCGCCAATCGCAGTTCTTCGGTTGATCGCGGCGCCCTTGGTGATCACAGCGCGCTCCATCGTTCCTCCTTCACCCGTTTCCCCGCTTCGGTTGGAGCAGGGCTTACCACTGCAGCGAAGAGAGCAGCGCGCGCCGTCGCAGAGGTCGCAATGGATGTGCCGGCCTGAGAGGCGACGTGCACGACTCGACCCGCTGGGCAACCGACACTACGCCTCTCGTCTGAGATGTGTCAAACGGCTCGCCTGCCGCTGTGCTCAAGAGGTCCGCGAGTTCGTGCCCGACCCGACCGTCTGATGGCGTCTCTCCTAGAACCAGCCGACGGCGCCCTTGTAGACGAGGAACGGCAGGTCGACGGCGGCGAGCACGCCGAGCGCGAGCGCGACGCGCCGCGGCGAGCGTGACGCGGCCCACGCGAAGCAGATCGCCCACGCCCCGAGCGTCGAGAGCATGTACGTCGGCTTCAAGACGTCGCCGTCCGGCACCGGGTAGCTCACCGTGAAGTACAGGTAGCCCGCGATGCCGGCGAGGGGCAGCAGCGAGACGAGCAGCCAAGGCGCGTCGCGGCGACGGAGCGAGCCGACGAGCAGCACGAGCCAGCCGCCGAGCGCGAGCGCGGTCGGGACGAGACCGAAGACGTTCTGCGCGACGAGCCAGCCGTTCGTCGCCGGCGGAGGTTTCGCATCGGCGCGCCGCCACGCGAAGACGCCGTACCAGTCGCCCCAGATGTCCGTGTACGTCTGCGGCCACGCGAGATTCGCCATGTGCTGCCGGTACGGCTTCGAGAACACGTCGGGGAGCCCGGGGTCGACGTAGAAGCTCGCCGGCCGGCGCTCCCAGAGCGGCTTGTCGACGTGCGGCCGGTCGAAGATCGCGTTCGCGTAGTTCGCAGCGCGGTACCCATACCACGGGCCCGCGACGACGACGCACGCCGCGAGCGCGACGGTGAACGTGCGCAGCAGCGCGCGCCGCTCGTCGGCGCGCGTCCACAGCGCGGCACCGAACGCGAGCACGACGACCGCAAGCGTCCAGAGAGAGAACTGACGCACCATCTCGCCCGCGCCGAGCGCGGCACCGAGGCCGATCGCCGCACCGAGCCCGTATCGGCGCCCGACGAAGATTCGCGCCGCCAGGTAGAGGCAGAGGACGGAGACGAGCAGGTCGGTCGGCTCGGGATTGATCATCGACGCCGTCCGCATGAAGACCGGCGAGAGCGCGACGAAGCCGGCGGCGGCGGGCGCGAGCCACCGGCGCTCGGGTGCGAGCACGCGCGCGAGCGCAATCACGAGCAGCACGGTGAAGACGGCGACCGGCACGTTCCAGAGCTGCGCCACCTTGTGCGGCTCGCCGAGCCCGGTCTCGCGACCGAGCCAGGTCAGCGCTCCGGACACCATGTAGTAGAGGGGCGGCGAGTAGTACTCGGGCGTCTCGTTCTCGTGCGGGAGCCGCAGGTGGTCGATCAGGAAGTTGCCGTACTCCTTGTGCGAGGCGGCGTCGTAGCCTGCACCGGACGGGTACGTGACGGCGTTCCAGAGCACGATCAGGCCCGCAAGGGCCGCGAAGCCGAGGGCCAACCGCTCGGGAGTCAGCCGGCTACGCACGCGGGGAGGCTACAGCGAGGCCCGGAGAGGGTTGTCCGATCTCCTGCCTAACGTGTCCTCGTGAAGGTCATCGGCATCGATCCGGGGACGGCGAATTGCGGGTACGGGATCGTCCAAGAAAGCGGCGGCCGCCTCAAGGCCATCGACCACGGCTGGTGGTCAACGCCGCCCGGAGAGCGCCTGGAGCTTCGCTTGAAGACGATCTTCGAGGGCGTGGCGGCTCTCATCGCCGAGCACGAGCCGGATGCGGTCGCACTCGAGGAGTCGTACGTCGGCGCAGACGCCCGCATCGCGCTCTCCGTCGGGCAGGCGCGCGGCGCCGTGCTCGTCGCTAGCGCCGTCGCCGGCGTCGAGTGCACCGAGTACGCGCCCGCGCGCGTCAAGCAGGCTGTGTGCGGCTACGGTCGCGCCGAGAAAGAGCAGGTGCAGCGCATGGTCAAGGCGATTCTCGGCCTCCAGGCGCTGCCGACGCCGAATCACGCGGCCGACGCGCTCGCGGTCGCGATCTGTCACGCGCTCGCGCCCCCGTTGCTGAAGCTGGTCGGATGAGCGTAGGCTTGACGGAGCTCATCAGAGAGCGTAGGCGCCGGCTCTGCCGGCGCCGGGAGCGGGCATGATCGCGCGGCTGCGTGGCAAGCCCGTCGCGTCGACGCCGGATGGGCTCGTCCTCGACGTCGGCGGCGTCGGGTATCTCGTCGCGGCGACGCCGTCTGCGATCCGCAAGGCCGACGGCGTCGAGGAGGTCGTCGTCGAGACGTACCTGCACGTGCGCGAGGATGCGCTTCAGCTCTACGGTTTCGCCGAGCGCGCTGAGCGCGAGCTCTTCATCCAGCTCCTGTCGGTGGTCGGCGTCGGGCCGAAGGTCGCGCTCGCGATCGTCTCCGGCTCGCCGGCAGACGAGCTGCGGCGCGCGATCGTGCGCGAGGACACCGCGCGCTTCCAGGCGATTCCCGGCATCGGCAAGAAGACGGCGGAGCGCATCGTGCTCGAGCTGAAGGAGAAGCTCGCGGCGTCGGTGTCGATCGCGCCGGTCGGAAGCAGCGGCGACGTCGACGACCACGTCGTCGCGCGCGACGCACTCGTCGAGCTCGGCTACTCGCTCACCGACGCCGAGCGGGCGCTCTCGCAGACGGACTCGTCCGCGACGCCCGAGGAGCGTGTGCGGCAAGCTCTCCGGAAGGCTGCATGAGCTCGTTCGTCGCGCCGGTGCTCGAAGACGAGGACGACGAGGCGGCGGTCGAGCAGACCCTGCGCCCGCGCTCGCTCGACGAGTTCGTCGGGCAGGAGCGCGTGAAGGAGCAGCTCGAGATCGCGCTCGTCGCGGCCAAGGCGCGCGGCGAGGCGCTCGACCACGTCCTCCTTGCGGGGCCGCCGGGGCTTGGCAAGACCTCGCTCGCGCACATCGTCCGCGAGGAGCTCGGCGTCGGCATCCGCACGATCGCCGGCCCGGCGGTCGAGAAGAAGGACATCGCGGCGATCCTCACCGCGCTCGAGCCGCGCGACGTTCTGTTCGTCGACGAGATCCATCGCATGAGCCGCACGGCGGAGGAGATCCTCTATCCGGCGCTCGAGGACTTCCGCATCGACATCGTCATGGGCGAGGGTGCGGGCGCGCGGACGCTGACGCTCGACCTGCCGCCGTTCACGCTCATCGGCGCGACGACGCGCACGGGCCTGCTGACGACGCCGCTCCGCGACCGCTTCGGTCTCACGTTCCGGCTCGACTACTACGACGCCGGTGAGCTCGGTACGATCGTGCACCGCTCCGCGCGCATCCTCGGCGTCGAGATCGCGGGCGACGCGGCCGACGAGATCGCGCGACGCGCGCGCGGCACACCGCGCATCGCGAACCGGATCTTGCGCCGCGTGCGCGACGTCGCAGAGGTCCGCCACCAGGGCTCGATCACGAACGAGGTCGCGCGCGAAGCGCTCACACTGCTCGAGATCGACGAGCAGGGCCTCGACCGCGAGGCGCGCGAGCTCCTGCGCACCATCGCGGGCAAGTTCGAGGGCGGGCCGGTCGGCCTCTCGACGCTCGCCGCGTCGCTCGGGGAGGAGCAGGAGACGATCGAGGACGTCTACGAGCCGTACCTGCTTCAGCTCGGCTTCATCCAGCGCACCCCGCGCGGCCGCACGATCACGAAGCTCGGCCGCGCGCACATCGGCGCCGCGCCTGCGGAGGAGGCGAAGCTCTTCTGAGCGGCATCTGGACGCCGATGCCGGAGGGCCCGCACGAGGCCTTCGTCGAGCGCATCCATCGCGCGATCGGCGCCTTCGCGGAGGAGCACGGCGTGCAGACGCCGGCGGTCGCGATCGAGCTCGTCGACAGCGCGCGCTTCACGCTTCAGCGCATCGAGCCCGAGCCGGGCTTCGGGATGGTGACGCTCCACGTGCGCGCCGACGACGGTGACTCACCCGACGCGCTGATCGTGCCGCTCGGCTCGATCCGCCGGATCGAACTGCGCAAGACGCCCGAGACGCGCGTCGGCTTCGGCTTCTACATCCCGCCCGCCTAGACGAACTCTTCTGCGGGCACGAGCGCGGCCTCCGGCCGTTCGTCCGGCAGGAACCAGCGCTCTGCGATCGCCGTCGGCACGACCGCGGAGAGGACGACAACGGTGATCAGCAGCGAGAACTGGGTCTTGTCGATGATGTGCGCGGTGAACCCGTAGAGCGACGAGATCGTTCCGAAGGTCAGTCCGGTGCTCATCAAGAGGGTCGTGAAGGTCGCGTGCCGCGGGATCGCGCGCCGCGCGAGCGGATAGACGAAGGCGATCTTCGGCAGCATCTTCGCGAGCAGCAGCGCACCGAGGAGGCCGAGGTTCGAGAAGACCGCGCCGAGCGACACGTTCAGACCGCCCTTGATGAAGAAGAACGGTGTGAGAAATGCGAAGGCGACGATCCGGAGTCGCCGCTGCTCTTCCCTGTGCCGCTGGTAGTGACGGCTCATGACGAGGCCGAGGATGAATGCCGGTAGCACCGCGTGGCCGTTCGACGCGTCGGCGAGCACCATCAGGACCAGGAGCGCGACGAAGACCAGCTTGATCTCGGGCTCGATCACGCGGTTGCCGTAGCGGCGGAAGAACGGCTGCGCGAGCTTCGGCAGCGCGAGGATGAGCGCGATCGACACGGCGATGAAGACCGGGAACCACACATTCGGCTTGATGAAGATCGCCGAAAGCGCGAGCGCCGTGCACAGGTCGGTGACGAAGGTTGCGCTCATCAGGAGCTTGCCGACGTTCGACCGGCTGAGACCGCGCTCGACGAGGACGGCGTAGACGACTGCAAGCGAAGTCGTCGAGAGTGCGGTCCCGGCGATGAGCGACGCCTTCGTCGTCCAGCCGATGAGAAAGTACGACACGAGCCCGGCTACGACGAACGGCCCCGCGAACGACGCGACGCCGATCCCTACGGTCTCTCGTGCGCGTTCGCGCAGGTAGGTCGGGTCGACCTCCATCCCCGCGAGGAACGTCAGCACGATCGACGCGAACTTCGCGATGAAGTCGAGCCACTCGGCGGACTGGAGGTGGAAGATGTTGCCCGCAGCGACGCCGAGCGTCAGTTCGAGCAGGGCCACGGTGATGCCGAGCTCAACAGACAGCATCGAAGCGACAAGGACGACAGTTGCGAGAACGGCTGCGAGTTGAACGGGGCTCACGGTGACCTCCACCTACGCGTCGGGTACGGACGTTCGGTAGAGGCCATCAGCCCCGAAGGGCGGTTAGGCGCGAGCCTCATCGCGCGAGAGCGCGACTATAGCGCGCGGGCCGCGGCCGAGCGCGGCTCGGGCTGCGGCAACGAGCCACGGCGCAACGAGCAGCGCCATCACGTCGAACCAGACATACCCGCTCGCAACGCCGCTCGGCGGATTGCCGTCGGCGATGCCGAGGCCCGGCAGTTCGGTCGCCCACCGCCACGTGCCGATCGACGTGCCGTACAGCTCGAGGGCGCCGACGACGAGGAAGACGCCGGCGTACGCCGCACGGAAGCGCGAGCGCCAGAGGAAGAAGCACAGGAGCGGCACGCCGAACGCGCCGGCGACGTCGAGCCGCGGCAGGACGGTCAGCCCGCCGAGCCCCCAGCCGATTGCGCCGACCGCGGCGGCCGTGACGACGATGCGCTCGCGCACGAGCCCGGCGAGCGCGAGGCCGCTCAGATAGACGAGCCCGTGGGCGGGCGGGATGAACATCGGCAGGTTGTGCAACCGGTACGTGTAGGCGCCCCAGACGAGCGAGCCGGTGACCTCGCCGATGGTCGCGAAGGCGACGACCGCGAGCGCCTGCGCGCGTGCCAGTGGCGCCAGCGGGCGGAGTGCGGCGAGGAGCACGAGCCACGTCAGTGCACCGAGCGCGAGCTGCACGTGGAAGTGGACCTGCGTGTCGACCGCGAGGAGGGCTGCAAGGTACGCAGGCCCGGCGGCGGCGTACCACCGCGGCATGGTCACGGCGCGACGGCCTTGACGACGAGCGAGCCCTTGAGCCCGCCCGTCCGCACGTCGAGCCGCCAGCAGCCGGCCGACGGAAGCTCGACGATCGACGGATAGCCGCCGCCACCGCCGGCACGCTTGAAGCGCTGCTCGAACGTGCCGCCGCTGCCCTCGAGCGAGCGGCCGCGGATCACGAGCTCGCCGTCGCCGCGCCCGAGCGGCACGAGCCAGAGCACCTTCGTGGTCCAGCCTTCAGGCGCCTGACCGTTCGTCCAGAGCGCGAAGGTCGGCCGCGCCGGGTCGACGAGGCGTGCGTCGTAGCCGAAGAGCATGCCGACGAGCCCGTTCCGCTTCGGCGTCGCCTGCACCCACTTGAGACTTGCGAGGCCGACCTCCACGTGCGGGGCAGGGGCGCCGTGCACGGGCGTCGCCGCACAGAGCACCGCTGCCGCTGCGAGGGCCGCGATCATCGGCGGTACTGCACGTCGTGCCAGCTCGGCGTCGGCAGCAGCTCGAGCAGCGCGCGCCCGCCGTTTGGGTCGTGGTACGCGAACTCGGCGGTATCCTCGTCGAAGCCGACCTCGAGCTTCCCCGCCTTCACGCGATGGTCGAGCCACGCGCCGCGGAAGACGAGCTTCTTCAGCCAGTAGACGAGCGACTCTCCGTCGACGAGGGAGATGTCCTCCCAGTGGCGAACGAGATAGCGGCCGAGCGTCGAGCGGGGCTCCTCGATCGCGTCCCGCTCCACGAGCTCGACCAGGTCGGCCGTCTCGTCGTCGTCGAGCTCGTTCCCTCCGAGGAGGCCGAGCTTGACGGCGGCTGCCGTGACGCGCTGCTCGAAGTCGTCAGCGTTGAAGCTGAAGCGGTAACCGAGGAACTCGACGACGTAATCGTCGCCGGACTTGTAGTTGCCGGCCTCGTCCACTGCGCGAAGCGTACCCTTGGCGCGTGCGCTCTCCCCGCATTCCCATCGCGTTCGCGGCGGTCATCACGCTCGTTTTCCTCACGGCCTGGCTGATGGGCTGGTCGGCCGAGCGGGCGATCTACCTCGCCCCGGTGATCGTGATCGGCTTCGCGGCGGCGGCGGGCCTCGTGATCCTCTGGGGCAAGGTCGCCGTCCAGCAGTTGCGCGAGACGCGGCGCCCGAAGCTCGTGCTCGCGCTGTGGCTCCTCGGGATCGGGCTGATCGTGCTCCTGAGCATCCTCGGCGTGGAGCTTCCTCGAGAGGGGTAACCCCTTCGGGTTAACGGGCCGCCGTCTTGCGGCCGATTCATACTTCTGTTCGCTGCGGCACGTTCGATCGACTCGGAGGTCCGAGAATGCGATTCGTCCTTGCAGCCGCCGCGGCACTCGCCGCTTTCACCGCCTTCGCCCTGCCCGCCCGTGCGCACACTCAGACGCCCGGTCCGCAGTGCGGCGGCACGCTCTGGAAGCTTATGACCCTGAGCGACGCCGGTAAGGCGTCAGTGAAGTGGACGCCCGCGGCAACAAACCTCACCGACATTGGGAAGCTGACCGCCCCGGCAAAGGTGCCGGCGACGCGCAGCAACGCGTTCGAGAAGCAGGTCTGGGGCGTCACCGCAGTGCTCCAGAGCTACCGCATGGCGTCGAACGGCGAGATCGTCTTCCAGCTGTTCGACATCCCGACATCGACCTACATGAACGCCTACATGCCGGCGCCGCAGTGCCTGCCGACGGCAGCACGGGGCCGGGCGCAGCTGCTCGCCACGCGCAACGCGTTCATGAAGCAGTGCCCGCCCGCCACGAACAATTGGCAGCCGCTCGGCGCGACCGCCAGTCTGACCGGTGTCGGGTTCTTCAATCCCGTGAAGACGACCGCGGGCGCTCTGAAGAACGGTGCTGAGCTCCGCCCGCTCGTCAGCCTGCAGATCACGCAGGGCTGCGGGAAGTTCTAGACGAGTTGCGGGAGGACGTCGAGCAGCCGCTCGACGTCCTCCCGTTCCGTGTACGGCCCGACCGAGACCCGCAGCAGGTCGTGGCGCCGGGGCCCCATCGTCGGGATCTCGATCCTGAAGTCGTCGTGGAGCCGCTGTGAGAGCGTCGGAACCGGTTGCGGTAACCGCACGCTCGCCAGCTGGCGGATGGAGTCGTCGTGGGAGAGCGGCTCCGTGCCGAGCAGCTCGCAGAGTTGCGCGCGCGCAGCGCGCGTGAGTGCAACGCAGCGTTCACGGACGTCGTGCTCTCGCATGAACGCGATCGCGTCGGGGACGGCGAGATACGCAGCGGGGTCGCGCGTGCCCTGCCGTTCGGTGCGCGAGATGAACGTCGCCGGGTCGCCGTAGCCCCAGCTGACAATCGGACCGTCGACGCGCTCCTGCCACTCCCCGCGCACGTGCAGGAAGCCGGCGCCCTTAGGCGCGCACATCCACTTGTGGCAGTTCCCGGCGTAGAAGTCCGCACCGAGTGCGGTCAGATCGAGGTCGACATGGCCCGGTGCATGCGCGCCGTCGACGATCGCGACGAGGCCCTCGGCGTGAGCGCGCGCGACGATCTCCTCGACGGGGAGCAGCAGGCCGGTCTCGGACGTGATGTGCGAGACGTACACGGCGCGCGTGCGCTCGGTGCGTCGGGCGAAGAGCGCGGTCGTGACGTCCTCGAGGGGCAGCGGGATCTCCGCGCGCACGTACCGTGCACCCGCCTGCGCGCACACGTGCTCCCACGTGTAGTGGCACGCGCCGTACTCGAGGTCGGTCGAGAGCACTTCGTCACCCGGTTGCAGGCCGATGGCGCGCGCAGCGACGTTCACGCCGGTGGTTGCGTTCTGGACGAAGGTGAGGTCGTCCGGCTGCGCCCCGACATACTCGGCGAGCGCCGCCCGGGCGTCCGCAAGCAGGCCGGTGAGGCGGCGCGAGAAGTAGTCCTCCGGGTTCCGCTCGAGCTCGCGCTGCCAGGCCTGGTAGCGCTCGAAGACGGGCCGCGGGCAGGCGCCGTACCCGCCATGGTTCAAATAGGCGACGTCCGGATCGAGGAGGAACAGCTCCTTCACGCGGTCGAGTATGTCGTCCGACGCTCCCCGTACCGTGGCCGAACGATGCACGAGGGCACCTGGACCGTCCGTCCGTGCCCGTACGGGGTGCAGTCCGAGCTGGCCGAGGCACTCGAGATCAGCGAGCTGACGGCAGGCGTCCTCGTCCGGCGCGGGTTCACCGACCCCGAGTCGGCCCGCGCGTTCCTCGAGGGCGAGCAGGCCCCGCACGACCCGTTCCTGCTCGGCGACATGCGCGCTGCCTGCGACCGCATTCACGCGGCCGTCGCCGAGGGGCGCCGCATCTGCGTCCACGGCGACTACGACGTCGACGGCATCGCCGCGACGACGTTGGCGGTCCTGCTCCTGCGCGAGCTGGGCGCCGACGTCGACTGGCATCTGCCGAGCCGCTTCGACGAGGGCTACGGCGTCTCGAGCGCGACCATCGGCCGGCTCGCCGACGAGGGTTACGGGCTCGTGATCACGGTCGACTGCGGCATCACGGCGGTCGCCGAGGTTGCCGAGGCGAAGGCGCGCGGGCTCGAGGTGATCGTCACCGACCACCACCGGCCGGGCGGGGAGCTACCCGACTGCCCCGTCGTCGCGACGCGCCCGTCCGACTACCCGTTTCCGGAGCTCTGCGGCACCGGAGTCGTCTACAAGCTCGGCCAGGCGCTCTTCGGAGTCGACTCGGAGATCCCGAAGCGGCACCTCGACCTCGTCGCGCTCGCGACGATCGCCGACGTCGTGCCGCTCGTCGACGAGAACCGCTCGCTCGCGATTGCGGGCCTGCGAGCGCTCGCGCGGACGCAGAAGCCGGGATTGCAGGCGCTCATGCGTGCAGCCGGCGTCGATCCCGCGACCGTCGACGCCGGGGCCTGTGGGTTCCGGCTCGGTCCGCGCATCAATGCCGCGGGGCGGCTCGGGCACCCGCGCTCGGCGCTCGAGCTGCTGCTCACCGACGACCCAGCCGAGGCCAAGCGGCTCGCGAACGAGCTCGAAGATCTGAACCGCGAGCGCCAGGCGGTCGAGGCGCGGATCTTCCGCGAGGCCGCAGCCCAAGTCGACGAATGGCCGGAGGAGCAGCGCCGGCGCCGCGCCTACGTCGTCGCCGGCGAGGGCTGGCACGAAGGCGTGATCGGCATCGTCGCCTCGCGGCTCGTCGAGCGGTTCAACCGGCCGGTCGTCCTGATCGCGGGCACCGACGGCGACTGGAAGGGCTCCGGGCGGTCGATCCCGTCGTTCGACCTGCACGGAGGCCTCGCCGCCTGTGCCGAGCTTCTCGAGCGCTGGGGCGGCCACCGCGCCGCTGCCGGCCTGTCGATCAAGCCCGAGAACGTCGACGCGTTCGCGCGCGCGTTCGCCGAGCACGCCGCCGGTTTGCTCGTGGAGGAGGACCTTCAGCCGGTGACGCGCATCGATACGGTCGTCCCGCGCGGCACGCGCCTGACGCTCGATCTCTGCGCAGAGCTTGCGCGACTCGCACCGTTCGGCCTCGGGAATCCCGAGATCACGCTGCTTGCGCCAGGTTGCGAGCTCGGCGACCTCGCAACGGTCGGCGAGGGGAAGCATCTCCGGTTCCGCGTGCGCCGTGACGGTGCCGACGCGGGCAGCGCGATCGCCTTCGGTGCGGGCGCGCGACTCGATTCGTACGCACACGGTGGGCGTTTCGACGTCGCGTTCCGTCTCGAGGAGAACCGGTGGAACGGCACCGTCTCGCCACAGCTGGTCGTGCGCCGCATCTTCACGGCCGACGAGCACTTCGACGAGCTGCGCGAATGGCTCGTCGGCGAGTACCGCAAGCCGGCCGCGTCACGGGGTGGGGACGCGGTGGAGGTCTTCGCGGAGCTCGAGATCGAGACTGCCGGCCTCGGGCGGCGGCACTTGCTCGAGTCCGAGCACTTCCGCGCGCTGCTCGAGCGCGAGCCGGCGCTCGCGCGCGCAGCGTGAGCGTCCGCCTCGCGACCGACGACGACTGGCGGGCGATCCTCGAGGTGCATGGCGCAGCGTTCGCCGACGAGGACGTTCCGCGGCTCGCGCGCGAGCTGTACGAGAGCGATGTGTACGTGCCCGAGCTGTCGTTCGTGGCCGTGGCCGAGGGGAAGGTGGTCGGCCATGTCATGAACACGTGGTCGGGCGTGGAGGGGTCGACGGAGCGTCTGCTCCAGCTCTCGCCGCTCGGTGTGCTCCCCGAGCGTCAGCACGAAGGGTTTGGGTCGAC
>JBGPLW010000039.1:0-12579 GCA_041486645.1 Gaiellaceae bacterium
CAACCGGTGGTAGCGCGCGAACACGTCCGCCGGCACGGCGAAGCCGGCCACGTGGCCGATGTGGCGCGGCCCACTCGCGTACGGCCAGGCCGGCGCGACGAGGATCTTCTTCGCTTCGTTCATCACTGCTCGCTCCCGAAACGGTCGGAGACGGGCCACTGATCATACGAACGGCTGCGATGCCCACCGCGGCGACGCCCGCGAACGCCGCGAGCACGGCCGCGAGCAGCACCGCCGGGAGCTGACGCTTCGGTGCGGCGAGCGCTGGGCGGACGGTGCGCAGCGGCGGGGCCGGCCGGACGGCCGGCAACGGCTTCGCAAGCACCCGAGCCGGGGGTTTCACGGGGGCGTGCAGCGACGCATGTGCCCGCGGCGCGCTGCGCAGCGGCGCGACGCTCGCCGTGGCCGCCACGGGTGCCGGCGCCGTTACGGACGCGGCCGCGCGTGCCGGTCGTGCGACCGGGTGCGGCGACAGAAGGAGCACGCCCGGCCGGCCGACGACCTCCGGGGAGGGGAGCGGCGCCGGCAGCTCCGCGGGCGCGGGCTCGGCCGGCGCGGCCGCCGCGGGCGCTTCGGCCGCCGGCGCGTTCGCGCGTACCGGCGCCGCGGCCGCGGCCGGCACGGCAGGGGCCGGAGGCGGCGCGACGGCGGCGACGGCCACAGGCGCGGTCGGTGTCGCCGGCGCGGGCGATGTTGCCGGCGCGGGCGGGGCCGCCGGCGCGGCCGGTGCGGGCGGCGCGAGCACGGGCAGGAAGCCGAGCGGATCGAGGTACCCCTGCTCTTCCGCCGCGGTGCGGATGCCGAGGTGCACGTAGGGCACGTCGAACTCCGCGGTGCCGCTCGGCCCGACCGTGCCGACGACCGCGCCCTCCTCGACGCGCGCGTCACGCGCAACGCCGATCGAGCCGAGATGCGTCAGGCTCACGGCGAGCCCGCCGGCCGTCTCGATCGTGATCGTCTTCCCGTTCGTCGGCACGGTGCCCGCGAAGCTCACGACGCCGGCCGCGGGCGCGAGGACCGGCGCGCCCGCGTCGGCGCCGATCGCGATGCCGCGGTGCTGCCCCGCGCCGTACGGATGTGCCGGGTCGAACGAGAACGACTCGAGCACCGGCCCGCGCACGGGCCAGGTCCACGCAGCCGCCGCGAGCACGAAGAGCAGGAGCGGGAAGACGACCGGGACGAGCCGTCGCATGCAACACCACCGCCTTTGTTGTCAGATTTGAGAACAGCGCGAGGGCACGCTAGCAACGGCGTCGGCTGTTGTCAATTCTGCTTACAGGGAGCCGCGGTAGAGCCGGTTGCGCGCGACGCCGCTCAAGCGGGAGACGAGCTCCGCCGCCTGCTTTCGGGACACGCCCGCTTCGACCAGCTCTGCAACTGCTCCGAGCGCCGCGTCTTCGTCGACCGCCCGCCGCCCCGGCCCGAGGACGAGCGTGATCTCCCCCTTCGGCGGCTCCGCATAGCGCGCCGCGAGCTCGGCCGCCGTGCCGCGCGCAATCTCCTCGAAACGCTTCGTCAGCTCGCGACACACCGCCACCTCGCGCTCCGGGTCGGCCGCGGCAAGCGAGCGCAGCGTCGCCGGCAGGCGCTGCGCCGACTCGAAGGCGACGACCGGCCACGGCCACGCTCCGAGCTCCGACCACAGCTCTGCGAGCGCCTTCGCGCCGCGCGGCAGGAACCCGACGAACTGGTAGCGCGCCGCGACGAGCCCGGACGCGACGAGCGCCGTCTCGACCGCGGACGCGCCGGGCAGCACCGTCACCGCGACGCCGGCGTCGAGCGCAGCGTGCACGATGCGCGCGCCCGGATCGCTCACGCCGGGCAGCCCTGCGTCCGAGACGAGTGCGATCCGCTCGCCCGCCTCGAGCCGTGGCAAGAGCTCCGCCGTCCGCGCGGCCTCGTTGTGCTCGTGATACGAGAGCAGCCGCGCCTCGATGCCGTGCCGGGCAAGCAGCGTGCGCGTGTGCCGCGTGTCCTCGCACAGGACGACGTCGGCCGCGCGCAACTCGGCGAGCACGCGCAACGTCACGTCGTCGAGATTCCCGATCGGCGTCGCGCACACGGCGAGCGGCATGGCTACTGCACCGCGTCGAGCGCCTCGAACGCGACGAACGCCGCACCGATCAGGCCGGCGGCGGTGCCGAGCTCTGCGGCGACGACGCGCACCTCGTCGCGCATCGGCCGCAACGCCTCGCGGCGCAAGACTTCGTCTGCCGCGGGGATCAGGTAGTC
Source organism: Gaiellaceae bacterium (assembly GCA_041486645.1). Classification (GTDB taxonomy): domain Bacteria; phylum Actinomycetota; class Thermoleophilia; order Gaiellales; family Gaiellaceae; genus Palsa-739. The sequence continues at coordinate 2,233 of JBGPLW010000039.1, forward strand.
CCACCCGGCGACGCCGAAGCCGCCTCCGATCACGATCAGCTCCGGCGCAAAGATGTTCGCGAACGAGCCCATGCCCGAGCCGAGATACCGGCCGATCTCGGCGAGGATCGCCTGCGCCTTCGCGTCGCCCTCGTGCGCGAGGCGAATGAGACGGTGGGCGTCCGCCGACGGCCCGAACGCCTCCTGCGCGGCGGCCGTCGCGGCAAGCCCGGTCACGTACGGCTCGAGATGGCCCCGCCCGCGGCAGGCGCCCTGGCACGGGCGGCCGTCGTGGACGATCACGACGTGGCCGAGCTCGACGCCGGTGCCGCGCGAGCCGCGAAACGGCCGGCCGCCGGCGATGACGCCGCCGCCGAGGCCCGTGCCGAGCGTGAGCATCACGAGGTCGTCCACGCCGCGACCCGCACCGGCGCGCCATTCGCCGATCGCGGCGGCGTTTGCGTCGTTGTCGAGGCCGGTCGTGAGGCCGAAGCGCTTCGCCATGTGGTCGCGGAGGGCGAAGTCGCGGAGCGGCAGGTTCACGCACTCGACGACGACGCCCGTGATCTGGTCGATCGGCGACGGCGCGCCGAAACCGAGCGCTGCGACCTCGTCGTCGAGCAGCTCCGCGACCGCCGCCTCGAGCTCGCGCACGACCGACGCCTGCGAATCCTGCGGCGTCGCACGCTCGTGTCGCCGGACGATCGAGCCGTCCCGCGCGACGACCCCGGCCAGGATCTTCGTCCCGCCGAGGTCCACGCCGATCGCGTGACTGCCGTCCACCCTCAGTGGGTACCGTAACCCGCCTGATGGCCGCCTCTGGAGAGAAGCCGTATCGCGTCTACCGGGGCGGCCGCACAAAGGGCAAGGTTCCGCTGCCGTCGCGTGAGCACGAGCGCTCGAAGCAGGAGCGCTCGACGTACAGAAGCGGCGGTGGGGGAGGCGGGCGCGACGGCTCCGGCAGCCAGGTTGTCCGGCGGCCGCGCAAGAGCTGGACCTGGAAGCGCTGGAGCTGGGTGACCCTCGTCTCAGTCTTCCTGCTCCTCCTCGTGTGGGGCGTCGCCGGCTACTTCTCCGTGCGGAGCGGCGTGAAGGCGGCAAACGCGCGGCTGCCCGTCGGCACCGCCACCGCGCTCGCGCGGCAGAACGCGCTGCTCCTCACGAGCAGCACGAACATCCTGCTCCTCGGCACCGACCACTCGACGAACGGCCAGGCCGGGCGGAGCGCCGACCAGCACTCCGACTCGATGATGCTGATGCACACCGATCCGGGCCGGCATCGCCTCGTCTACCTCTCGATTCCGCGCGACCTCCGCGCGGCGATCCCCGGCTACGGCGAGCAGAAAATCAATGCGGCGATGCAGATCGGCGGGCCGAAGCTCGCGATCAAGACGGCTGACGCGCTCTTCGGGCCCGAGCTCCCGGTGAACCATGTCGTCGTCGTCGACATGGGCGCGTTCATGAAGCTGATCGACGCGGTCGGCGGCATCGACATCAACGTGCCGCAGAACATCCTCTCGAACCGCTTCGACTGCCCGTACACAAGCACGCGCTGTTCGCAGTGGCAGGGCTGGCGCTTCCACAAGGGCATGCAGCACATGAACGGCCATCGCGCGCTGATCTACTCGCGCATCCGCGAGAACCAGCTCAACCCCGCCGACACCGACATCAGCCGCGGCCAGCGCCAGCAGGACGTGATGCAGGCGACGCTGCGCAAGCTCGCAAGCCCGAGCATGTTCTTCCGGCTCCCGTTCAGCGGCAGCGACCTCTTGAGGCCGCTCGCGACCGACCTGTCGACGTGGCAGTTCATGGAGCTCGGTTGGGTCAAGTTCCGCGCCGGCTCGACGCTGCACTGCCGGCTCGGCGGCAAGGACTACGGCGACGGATACATCACCGGCGACCAGGAGAACATCGCCGTCATCCAGATGGTGCTCGGCAAGTCCGCCCCCCAGCCGCCGCCGCCCAGCTCCGGGCTCTACGGCGCCGGCTGCCTGCCGGGCTAGGAATCGCTTTTCGCGGCCGGCTTCGAGTCCGTCGTGGGCTTCGTGTCGCTCTTCTTCGTCGCGGAGTCGCCCGAGGACGAGTCGCCGGACGAGGGGGCGCCGCCCGCGTCGTCCTTCTTCGCTGCCTTTCCGCCCTTGCCGTAGTCGGTCGAGTAGAACCCCGAGCCCTTGTAGTGGATCGCGATCGGGTAGAGGACGAGCTCGAGCGGCGCCTTGCCGCACACGTCGCAGTGCTCCGGCGCGGGCGCCGTCATCGACTGGAACCGCTCGAACGTATGACCTTCAGGACAGCGGTATTCGTAGATCGGCACGAAGGGGAGAGGCTAGCAACGGCTTCGGCTCAGGCTTCCGTGCGCTCCTCCTGCTCGACGGGCTCGCGGAAGCACGGCGCCTCCTCGAACGCCGCGAGGCCGGCCGGGTGCAGAAACCGCTCGCGCCTGCGGCGCGCAGCCACCCTGCGGCGGCGGGCCGTCGCGAGTGCCGCGGACGCGCCGACGACGCCGCCGATCAGGAAGGAACGCGCACGCCCGAGCTTGTCGTCGCCGTCCATGGGACGATTGTGCCAGTGAAGATCGCAACGCTCGGGGATCTCATGCTCGATGTGATCGTGCGGCTCGAGGAGCCGCTCGCCCGGGGCGACGACGTGCGCGCCCTGACGCGGACGGGCGCGGGCGGCCAGGCCGCCAACGTCGCGGCCTGGGCTGCATCCCTCGGGGCGTCGGCCCGCTGCATCGCGAAGCGCGGCGACGACGCGGCCGGCGAGCTCGTCGCGCGCGAGCTGAGCGGGCACGGCGTCGAGCTCGTCGGGCCGGTCGCGGCCGGCGCGACCGGGGTCGTCGTCTCGATCGTCGGCGCCGACGGCGACCGCTCGATGGCATCCGACCGCGGCGTCGCGCCGTCACTCGAGCCGGAGGAGCTCGAGGCCGCATGGCTCGAGTGCGACGTGCTGCACCTGAGCGGCTACGCACTCCTGCGCGAGCCGATCTCGCACGCTGCGCTCCTCGCCGCCAGGCTTGCGCGCGCGCGCGGCGCTCGCGTGTCGGTCGACGTCGCGGCGTGGACGGAGATCCGCGCGTACGGGCCGGTGCAGTTCCGCGAGCTGCTCGACTCGATCGCGCCCGACGTGCTCTTCGCCACCGAAGCGGAGTGGGAGATGCTCGGCGGCGCGTACCTCACGGCTCCGACGGGCGTGATCAAGCGCGGCGCTCGCGGCGCGACCGTCGTCACCGAGGACGCGCGTCTCGACCTCGCTCCGGTCGCCGCAGACGTCGTCGACACGACCGGCGCCGGGGACGCGCTCGCGGCGGGCTTCCTCCTCGGCGGCTCGCTCGAGGAGGCGGCGCGGCGGGGGCTCGAGGCGGCGGGGCGCTGCGTCGCGCGCGTAGGCTCGCTGCCGTGAGAGTCGGGCCGTTGACCGAGGAGCAGGCCGCCGCCATCGCCGGGTGGCGGTACGAGTTTCCGTACGAGTGGTACGACACCGCCTCAGACCCGAGGCGCATCGAGCTCTTCGCGAACCCGGCACGGCGCGACGGCTTGCGCTCGGTCGTCGACGACGACGGCGAGCTGATCGGCTTCTTCAACTTCGTGCGCGACGGCGACGAGGTGCGCATCGGGCTCGGCATCCGTCCGGATCTCACGGGCCAGGGCCTCGCGCAGCCGTTCATCGATGCCGGACTCCGCTATGCAAACGAGGAATGGCAGCCGCGGCGCTTCCGGCTCTGGGTCGCCGGCTGGAACGAGCGCGCGCTCCGGGCGTACCGCCGCGCCGGCTTTCGCGAGATTGCCGACCCCGAGGGGCAGAGCCGGTTCGTCGAGATGGAGCGGCCCGCCTGACCCTGCTCCGCATCAGTGACGAAGTGCGCGGGTCGCACGCCGTGGTCGCGCTCGAGACGACGCTCGTCGCGCACGGCTTCCCGCCGGGCGAGGGCGTCGAGGTCGGGCTCGAGTCGGAGCGGCAGGTGCGCGCGGCGGGCGCGGTGCCGGCGACGATCGGCGTGCTCGACGGCGAGATCGTCGTCGGGCTCACGCAGGCCGAGCTCGAGCGCTTCGGCGCCGATGCGCGCAAGGTCGGGCCGCGCGATCTCGCAGCCGCGGTTGTGCAGGGCGCGATCGGCGCGACGACGGTCGGCGGCACGCTCGCCGTCGCACGCGCGGCAGGCATCCGCTGGATGGCGACCGGCGGCCTCGGCGGCGTGCACCGCGGCTTCCCCGACCCGCCCGACGTGTCCGCGGATCTCGCGCAGCTCGCGCGGACGCCCGCGCTCGTCGTCTCCGCAGGCGTCAAGTCGCTGCTCGACGTGCCCGCGACATCCGAGCTGCTCGAATCGCTCGGCGTGCCGGTGCTCGGCTACCGCGTCGACACGCTGCCGCTCTTCTATGCCGCAGCGGGCGGGCCCCCTGTGTCGGCGCGCGTCGAGTCGGTGGACGAAGCCGCGCGCATCGCCCGCGCGCACTGGGAGCTCGGCGGCGCCGGCCTTCTGCTCGGCCGCCCGCCGGACGAGCCGCTCGACGACGTCGAGCCGCTCATCGAGCAGGCGCTGCGCGCCGCGCACGACGGCGGCGTCGCGGGGCAGGCGGTGACGCCGTTTGTCCTCTCCTATCTGCACCGTGAGAGCGGCGGGCGCACTCAGCGTGCGAACAAGGACCTGATCGCGCAGAACTCTCGGCTCGCGGGCGAGATCGCCGCTAGCCGCTGAGGAACACCGCGGTGGCCGGCGCGAGCGGATACACGCGGCCGCGCGCATAGAGGCCGCCGCTGGACGAGACGCAGAACGTTGCAGGCCAGCCGGGTCGGCTCCAGCGGGCGGTGAAGGCGATGCAGCCGGCGGGCGGCGTCGCCGGCGAGCTGCGCTGGTGCAGAGCGAGCTTCACGGCCGTCGCCTCGTTTCCGTACGGCGAGAGCGAGGTGCCGTCACGCAGCAACTGCGTGAGCCGGACAGGCTCGCTCCGGTAGAGGCCGGTGGCGATGCCGCTGCCGAGCCAGCCGCGCAGGAGCGGCGCGGCCGCACAGCCGGCCTCGACGCCGCTGCGCCAGCCGCTGCAGAGGATGCCGGCGCGCGGGTACCAGCGGCCAGGCCGCGCGGGCACGCCGCGCATCATCGGGAAGACGAGCACGTACGGCTCGGCCGGCGGAGCGATCAGCTGCAGATGCGCGAGCGGCTGCTGCACGATGCGGTACGGCTCGACGAAGGTTGGCCCCTTCGGCCCGACGACGAGCACCGACGTCAACTCCTTCGCCTGGGCGGCGGGAACGACGGCGAGCAGCAGCAGGGCGATGAGCGCGATCTTCATACCGGTAGTACGCCACATCGCGGCTCAGAGGTTCCGGCGAGAGAACGCATAGAGCGCGAGCGCGAGGACGACGACGAGATAGCCGGCCGACCAGACGCGGATGCCCCAGCCGTGCACGTACGCGCCGCCGAAAGGGCCGAGCTGGAGCAGGAAGCCGGTGAGCCCCGACGCTCTCTCGGTGATCATCCGCAGGGCGTCCTGGTAGAGCGCCTCGAACGGCAGCGCCCAGGCGGCGATCGTCGACGCGTGCTTCACCGCGTGCGAGTTCAGCGCGTGACCGATCGTGCCGAGAAGCCCGGCAACGAGCCCTGCGCCGAACAGCATGAACACGGCGATCCCGTTCGCGGTCGAGGAGATGACGACCGAGCCGAGCAGCGACAGGGCGATGACGATCACGACGCCGCCCGCAAGCTCGAGGCCGGGCGAGACGATCCTGTCGGGCCACCAGTGTCCCGTCAGCCCGGTGATCAGCATCGCCGCGAAGTAGACGGCGAGCACGTAGCCGACGCACACAGCGGCGGCGCCGAGGAAACGCGAGAGCAGGAGGGTCGAGCGGCCGACGGGCCGGACGACGAGCGGCTGCAGGAGCCCGCGCTCCGCGTCGCCGGAGACGACACCGATCGTCAGGAAGACCGCGAGCACGACGCCGAGGAAGAGCGTCGCGAAGAGCGCGAGCCCGAACATGAACGCGCCCGCGAACGTGCGCGTGTCGACGTGCACGTCGGCGGGCGGAGAGATCTGGTCGAGCTGCGAGAAGACGTAGTGGTTCGCGAGCCAGAAGAGAAAGAGGAACGCGAGCGTGAGCAGGACGACGACGGCGAAGACCTTGCGCCGCACCGCTTCGCGAAAGCCGTACTCGACGATGACGGCGACCGAGCTCAGTCGGTCTCACCTCCGACCGCTTCGAGATACGTCTCCTCGAGCGTCGACGTGAGGACGCGCACGCCGTAGACGCTGCGTCCGTCGCGAACGGCTTCGGCGACGAGCCGCGGCACGTCGTCGCGCGCCGCACCGGCGATCAACTGCGTGCCGCCGTCCGTCTCGAGCTCGACGCCGCGCGGGCGCGCGAGCTCCGCGGGCGTGCCCGCCGCGACGAGCTCGCCGCCGAGCAGGATCGCGACGCGGTCGCACACGAGCTCGATCTCCGACAGCAGGTGCGAGTTGAGCAGCACCGAGACGCCGCGTCCGCGCAGCTCCTCGAGCAGCAGGCGAACGGTGCGGCGGCCGACCGGGTCGAGCGCGGACGTCGGCTCGTCGAGGAGCAGGATGCGCGGCTCGCCGACGAGCGCCTGCGCGATGCCGAGCCGCTGCGCCATTCCCTTCGACATGCCGTCGACGCGACGCGCCGCAGCCTCGTCGAGCGCGACGAGCTCGAGCAGCCGCTTCCGCTCCGCCGCACCGCCGCGCGAGCCTGCGAGGCGCTGGTGCAGCTCGAGCACCTCGTCCGCCGTGTACCAGCCCGGGAAGCGGAAGAGCTCCGCGAGGTAGCCGAGTGCCGCGCGCGCGGCGTGTGAGCCGGCGCGCGCTCCCGCGACCTCGGCGCCCCCGGCGGTCGGGCGCACGAGCCCCACCGCGATCTTCACGAGCGTCGACTTGCCGGCGCCGTTCGGGCCGAGGAGCCCGACGAGCTCGCCCTCCCCCACCTCGAGGTCGACGCCCTTCAACGCCTCGACCGAGCCGTAGCGCTTCCGGAGCCCGCGAACGGTGAGTGCGGTCCTCACGCGCTCACAGTACTGTGGGCCCGATGCCGCGCGGATACATGGAAGGGCCCGCGTCCGAAGAGGCGGAACGCCGTGCCGAGGAGCACGCCCGCGGCGTCCGCGAGCAGACGCCCGCGAAGAAGTATCCCGCTGTCTTCGGCTGCACCGAGGACGACCCGGAGCCGCACTTCATCGGCTGGCGGATCGACGTCGACCCGGACGAGCTCTTCACGTCCGGGAAGGCGTGGGGCGTCACCGTGCGGCGCGTCGCCGCGGTTACCGACTAGCTCAGCGTCGCGACGAAGTCGTCGATCGTCAGCGCGGGCAGCGTCTGGATCTTCGTCGACCCGCGGGCACCGAGTGCGACCGAGACGCGCGCGATCGTCGCGGTGTCCGGTGCCTCGACGACGTTCACGAAGTCGAAGTCGCCGAGTGTCGCCCACTGGTGCAGCACCTTGGCGCCGAGCTCCTCGACGTCACGGTTCACCTCGCGCAAGCGGTCGGGATTCGACTTCAGCGTCGCCACGCCCTGTTGCGACAACCTCGAGAGCAGGATGTAGATCGCCATGCCGGGAACCTACTCGACCCGGGCCGTCTGATCCACGTAGAGCAGGGCCGCGCCGATGAAGACGAGCGGCGAGATGACGACGCTCGCGAGCACGAAGGCCGTCTCGAGCGCCTCCCTCGCGGCGCCGCGGATGATGAACGCGAGCACGCCCTGGGTGACGAGGACGAGAATCGCGAGCGTCGCGAGCGAGCCGAGGACATGGACGTAGTCGGCGCGCGCGAGCTGCCAGGCGCGGGCGAGCGCCGCGCGGAGCCTCAGATCCTCCACGACGAGAACCGGCACGACGAGCCCAAGCGCCGCGAGCCACGCGAGCGCCGGCAGGATGAACCCGAGGAGCAGGAACGGCGCCGGGACGAAGACGAGCCAGCCGGCGAGCCAGGCGCGCATGAGTCGGCGAACTGGCGGCCGCTGCTCGAGTACGACCGTCGAGGCGTAGACGAAGGTCGCGCTGAGGAGCGCTCCGTAGAGCGTCGGCGTGAGGATGAGCGCGAGCCGTCGCGAGACGTGGGCGCTCGCGAGCGTGAGCGCCGCAGGCACGACGCCGATCGCGAGGCAGCGGACGAACTTCTCGCTGTAGATGCGGATCGACTCGGCCACCACCTGGCCGACGGTGCGGGTCTCGGGTGGGAGCGCGGCGGGGCGCGGCTCACCTGCGCGGGGATACGAAAGCCTCGCCATGCGCGCGGAGGGTATCGTCGCGGCATGGCCTTCGACGTCGTCCAGGCAACCGACCTCCAGTGGGAGGAGCGCGAGCCGATGTACGGCCAGGCGCCGCGGAGCCAGGCTTCCGTCACCGATGCCGCGCAGCTCACGCAGTCGCGGGCCCGGATGTGGCGCTATCCGGCGCACACGCGCGGGCGCCGGCACATCGATCCGAACCAGGAAGAGATCTTCGTGCCGCTCCGCGGCACGCTCACGCTCCTGCTCGAGGATCCGCCGCAGCGCGTCGACGTCGAGCCGGGCGGCATGGTCGCCGTCCATTCCGGCACGCCGATGCAGGCGCGGAACGAGACGGACGAGGAGATTCTCTTCTTCGCGTACGGAGCGCCACCCGTGAGCGGTGGCGCAGAGTTCCTCGACGACGTCGCGGAGATCTAGACGAGGACGCGGGCGACCGCGTCCGCGAGCGCGGCGAGCGCGTCGTCGAAGCGCCATTTCGCGCGGTCGGCTTCCTCGACGTCGTTCGAGATCGCGCGCAGCTCGACCGCAGGCACGCCGGCGAGCGCGCACGCGCGCAGGACGCCGAACCCTTCCATCGCCTCGACGTCGCACCCGCTGCCGCCGGTGACGCGGCCCGCCGTCGCGATCGGCAGCACCAGCGCGTCCGGCAGCGCCGCACGGACGCGCGCCAAGAGCGCCGCGTCCGGCCACACGTGTTCGACGCGGGGGAACGTCGAACCCAGGTCGATCACGTCCGAGTAGACCGACTCCGAGCCGAGGACGAGCGCGGGCGGCTCGATGCCGCGGGCGCCCGCGAGGCCGATGTGCAGCACCGCGTCGGGCCGGCGCTCGACGAGCGCCCGAGCAGTCGCCGCGGCCGCGTCGACGGGGCCGACGCCGCAGACGAACGTCTCGACGCCGTGCACGTGCGCGAGCTCCCGCTCGGTGGCGGCCACGACAAGCATCACGCGTGACCGTACCCGAGCGGGAGCTCTCGCTTGCCGTCAGCTACATCCCGGCTTTCGCGACAACCTGGCCGCGGATCTCGCCGTTCGGGTTCTTGTCGGTGTGCACGTTCACGTAGGTGCCATGCTTCTTGATCGTGTTGAGGAGCGACGCCGGAATCGTCGCAGTGCCGCTCATGCCGGTCGTGCAAGGGCCGCAGATCGCGACCGCGACGTTGCCGGCCTTGCCCATGCCACCGAGATGGATGTGCGCGGCGGTCGCCGGACCGGTCAGCTTGGCGAACGTCAGCTTCCACTTCAGCGACGTGCCGGTGAGAATGCCGGTGAAGGTTCCGTGCGCGGCCTGGTCCTTCACGACCTGCTTCGGGACCTCCTGGCCTGCATTCAGCGTGGCCGTGAACCGATAGTGCGCGGCTGAAGGACGAGCCGCCGACAGTGCGGCGAAGACGAGTGCGGCACACGCACCGACCAGCAACAGCGAAACGAGCTTCCTCACAGTGTTCCTCCTCGAGAACGGGGTTTACACCCGGTTCTTCGCGCTGCGAGGGAGATCGGTTCAGGCGGCGACGGGCGTTCCCGCTGCCGCCTTCTCGAACACAAGCTCGCCGTTCTCTGAATCGACGCGGATCGTGTCGCCGTCTGCGAAGTCGCCCTCGAGCAGGCGCAGCGCGAGCGGGTTCTCGACGAGCCGCTGAATCGCGCGCTTCAGCGGCCGGGCGCCGTACGCCGGATCCCAGCCCGCCTCGGCGAGCGCCTCCTTCGCCGCGTCCGTGAGCTCGAGCGTGATGTTCCGCTCGGCGAGCCGGTCGCGCAGCCGTTCGAGCTGCAGCTCGACGATCTCGGCGATCTGGTCGCGCGAGAGCGCCTTGAACTCGACGATCTCGTCGACGCGGTTCAGGAACTCCGGCCGGAACCGGTCGCGAAGCTGCTCAGCACTGCGGACGTTCGAGGTCATGATCAGCACGGTGTTGCGGAAGTCGACCGTGCGGCCCTGGCCGTCGGTCAGGCGTCCGTCGTCGAGCACCTGGAGCAGGATGTTGAACACCTCCGGGTGCGCCTTCTCGATCTCGTCGAGGAGGACAACCGAGTACGGGCGGCGGCGCACGGCCTCCGTCAGCTGGCCGCCCTCGTCGTAGCCCACGTAGCCGGGCGGCGCGCCGACGAGGCGGCTGACCGTGTGC
>JBGPLW010000040.1:0-12546 GCA_041486645.1 Gaiellaceae bacterium
CGACCATCTGCGTGCCGACGAGCACCGCGCGCTCCGCGCGCGCGAACCGCTCGAGCGCGTCGCGCAGCTGCTCGGGCTTCTCGACCGCGTCCGTGTCGAGGCGGATCACCTCGAGCTCGGGCACCTGCTTCGCGAGCGCACGCTCGAGCTTCTGCGTGCCCGCACCGATGCGCGCGAGCTCTGCGGAGCCGCACACCGGGCACGTCTCCCCCATCGCCTCGACCTGCCCGCAATGATGGCACCGAAGCGACGCATCACCGTGAAGCGTTAACGCGACATCGCAGTTCGGACAGCGGCGCGTCTCGCCGCACGCGCGGCAATGGATCGCCGGTGCGAGCCCGCGCCGGTTCAGGAGCAGGATCGCCTTGCCCCCGCGCTCCGCGATCCCGCCCAACTCCTTCAGGAGCGGCGCCGAGAGCGGATACCCCGCCTCACGCCGCAGATCGACGACCTTCACGGTCGGCATCGGCGCCGCGATGCGGCCGCCGAGCTCGAGCCGCTCGAGACTCGCCCACGACTCCGGCCGCGGCGTCGCCGACCCGAACACCGCCACGGCACCTTCGAGCGACGCGCGCTTCGCCGCAACGGTGCGCGCGTCGTAGCGCGGATCCGACTCCTGCTTGTACGACGAGTCGTGCTCTTCATCGATGCAGATGACGCCGAGCGACGGCACCGGCGCGAACACCGCCGAGCGAGCACCGACGACGACACGCGCCTCACCGGAAGCAATGCGCTCGCGCTCGTCACGACGTTCCGCCTCGGTGAGCGCGGAGTGCAGCACCGCGACGCTGTCACCGAAGCGAACGCGGAAGCGTCCAAGCGTCTGCGGCGTGAGCGCGATCTCGGGGACGAGCACGATCGCGCCGCGGCCGCGCGTGAGCGCCTCCTCGCACGCCCGGATGTAGACCTCCGTCTTGCCGCTGCCGGTCGCGCCCCAGAGCAGCACGTTGCCGCCGTCGCCGTCGAGCAGCTCGACGATGCGCGAAAGCGCGCGCGTCTGCGTGTCCGACAAGTGCGCGGGCGGCGCCTCGGCGGCGAGCGCACCCGTCGTCGCAGCCGAGCTCCGCTCGCCGCGGCGCTTCGCGTTGTACGGCGCGACGAGCGCGAGCGCGCGCGCCGGCGTCGAGCCGTAGTAGTCGGCGAGCCACAACGCGAGATCGATCAACGCGGGCGGCAACGTCTCGGCGACGCGCTCGATCGCGGACGTCTTGACGCCCTCGGGCGCCGCGACGTCGACCTCGGTCACGACACCGCGCCGCCGTGCATTGCCGAAGCGAACCTCGACGATCGCGCCCTTCTCGGTCTCGTCCGAAATCTCGTACGTGAACGGCCGCGCGACCGCGCGGGCGGTGACGAGTGGATAGACGGAGGCGTACCGGCTCACCGATCGAGCCTAGCCGCCGGTCCGGTTAGTGGAAGAACACCCCGTTCCGCTCGGTGCCGACGGCCGGCGAGCCCGCCCCGCCCTCCTCCGGCCCCGGGTTGTACTGCCCGGCCGCGTCCGAGGTGAACACCACGGCCCCGTGCTCGTTCCGCGCGGTGAACGAGATCGTCCCGGGCCCCGTGACGTAGTCGCCGACGAAGCCGAAGTCGGCATCGCGGACCGGAACGCGGGCGCCGCCACCGTGCCAGACCACCTCGTAGGCGACCCGCGCGGGAAGCGGCGTGGGCCCGCCGCCGAGCACCGCGTTGAAGAAGTCGTGGTAGTCCGTCACCTTCATGGACTGCCCGCGCAGCCGCGCCCTGCCGCTCGCCGCGTCGACGTCGACCATCCCCGGTGCGATCGGGATCGTCCAGAAAAGGCCCGAGTCGGCGATGCCGGGCTCCCAGTCGTGGTGCTGATGCGTCGGATCGCCCACGGCGCCCGTGTCGAAGAGGTCAATTCAGATGAAGCCGAACGACCCCTTGCGCAGGCGTCCGTCGAGATCGACGTACGACCCGACCATGAACCGCATGTCGGTATCGAAGCCCCACGTCGAGCCGTCGCTGCCGCTCGCGGTGCCGCGGATCTCCGACCCGCCGACGACGCCGTTGAAGTCGGTGATGGTCGACATCTCGAAGTTGATCCCGGGCGGAAGCACGTGGATGAACGGATCGTGCGTCGCGAGCCCGAAGTTCTCGTCGAAGCCGCCGGGAATCGGACGTGGATCGCCCGCCGAGCGGCCGAACGCCGGCGCCGCCTCGAGCAGACCGAGCCCGGCCACGCCACCGGCCGCCGCCGCGCTGCGCCGCAAGAACTGCTCCCGTGAGTACGCTCTCGCCATTGCGTTCTCGTGCCGAACGGCGCGATCTTACGCCTCCGGCCGCGAATTTCAAGTGGACTGGGATCCCGATACCTACCTCGCCGAGATGGCTGCATCCCGGCGCCTTCTGGACAGGCATCGACGCGAGCGAGCCGATGAGCGCGTGCCGGCGACCGTTGCCGAACAACTGGCGTGGCTACGCGACGCAAGCTTCGACGTAACCGTCACGCCCGTCCGAGCGGATCTCGCCGTCTTCAGATGCCGGAAGCTGTGACGACGAAGTCCGTGGCGAAGCCGAGCACGAGCCCGGCCAGGACGAGCCACGTCACGAGCACGGTGTGCCCGTACCTGCGGTTCGCGTTGACGAGCTCCTGCACGACGTAGAGGATCGAGCCCGCCGCGATCGCGAAGAACGCGACCGTCACGACCTCACTCGTCCACGCGTGTCCGAGCACCGTGCCGAAGAACGTCGGCGCACCGCCGATCAGCCCGAGTGCCGCGAGAAAACCCCACGTCGGGCGCGTGCCCTCACCGCTCATCGGACCGCAGATGCCGAAGCCCTCGGTCGCGTTGTGCAGCGCGAAGCCGACGATCAGCGTCACCGCGAGACTCGCGGCGCCGGTCGCTGCCGCCTGGCCGATCGCGAGACCCTCGCCGAAGTTGTGGACGCCGATCCCGACCGCGATCAGGAGCGCGAGCCGCTGGCCGTCGGTCATGCTCTCGATCCAGCCGCGCCGCTTGAACTCGTCGAGCGCGGCCGCGCCGGGGCCGACGAGCGGGGTCGCGCGAAGCGTCGACTGCTTCTTCATCCACTCCGCGTAGTAGACGAGCCCCATCAGGCCGAGCGCGAACCCGGCAAGGCCCACCGCGCTGAAGCCCGCGAACGAGCTCCAGTGACGCTCGGTGAGCTTCGTCTCGATCGGCGAGACCGCGCCCGAGAGCACGTCCCAGAGCAGGAAGAGCAGAATCCCGGTCGCGAGTGCGCTGAGCCCGGCGCGCGCCTCACTCCTCAGGTTCTGGAGGCGCCCGATCGGCAGGCCGAGGAAGATCGTCCCGCCGGCGATCGCACCCAAGATGAAGACGTGTCCTGTGCTCATGGTGTAAGGGTCGCCTTACAAGGACTCCCGGCGGCAATATAGCCATATGTCCGACCGACACTCAGTCGACGAGTACCTCGAGACGATCTACTTCCTCGCCTTTCCGATCGGGGAATACACCCCGCGCGGCGCAGGGTCGCCGCCGCTCGCCTCGCGGGTGGCCGAGATGCTCGGCGTCTCGCGGGCGTCGGCCGGCGAGATGCTGAAGCGGCTCGAGACCGAAGGGCTGATCGAGCGCGGCGAGCGCAAGGAGGCGCTGCTGACGACGACCGGCCGCGCGCGCGCCGAGCGGGTCGTGCGCAAGCACCGGATCATCGAGCGGCTCCTCACCGACTTCATGGGCTACACCGGCTACGAGGCGCACGAGCGCGCCGACGAGCTCGGCGACACGTTCAGCGAGGAGATGATCGAGCGCATCGACGAGCGGCTCGGACATCCGGAGCGCTGCCCGCACGGCTGGCCGGTCGACACCAACGTCGAGCAGAAAGAGAACGAGAGCCTGATGCCGCTTGCAGCACTCGCCCCCGGATCACGCGCGACGATCGTGCGCCTCGCCGAGCACGACGGCGAGCTCCTGCACTGGTTCTACGACCAGGGGCTCGTGCCCGGCCAGGAGATCGAGCTGCGCTCGGCGGAGCCGGCGGCAGATCAGTTCACGGTCTCACTCGACGGCGGCGAGCGCGCGGTCAGCGAGCGCGCCGCGGCCGGGCTGTTCGTGAAGCTCGCCTAGAGCGGAGCAAACGACTGCAACCTGCTTGAAAGCGGGTTGCGGACCGAGAGCAACCAGGCTTCAGCCTGGTTGCAGTCGTTGGAACGTCAACGGGAAAGCCCGCGCTTCGCGAGCTCCGCCGCCGCAGCGTCGCCGTGATCGTCTGCAGTCTGCCCCTCGAGCCACGCCGCAAGCTCGGCCATGCCGTCGTCGAGCTCGACCTGCGGCACGTAGCCGAGCGCCTCGCGCGCAAGGCCGACGTCGGCGAAGCAGTGCCGGATGTCGCCGACGCGGAACTCTCCCGTCACCTCCGGCTCGAGCTCACGACCGACGACTGCACCGAGCCGCGTCGCAAGCTCTCGCACGGTCACCGCGCTTCCGCTGCCGATGTTCACGACGCGACCGTCGGCGCCGTCCGTCTCGAGCGCCGCCGCGAACGCGCGCGCGACATCGTGCACCGAGACGAAGTCGCGGCGCTGCAGCCCGTCCTCGAAGATCCGCGGTGGCCGTCCGTTCAGAAGCCGCGCCGCAAAGATCGCGAGCACGCCGGTGTACGGGTTCGACAGCGCCTGGCGCGGGCCGTACGTGTTGAACAAACGGAGCGCCACGGTCGGGATCCCGTACGCCGACCCGGCGACGAGGCACGCGCGTTCCTGGTCGTACTTCGTCAGCGCGTAGATCGACGACAGCCCCGGCCGCTTGCGCTCGGGCGTCGCCACCGGCTCGAGCCCCGGGTAGTCCCACTCGCGGCGGTCGAGCTGCTCGCGCGAGCGCTCCTCCGGCTCCACCCCGCGACCAGCGTCGTCGACGTAGAGACCTTCCCCATAGATGCTCATGCTCGACGCGACGACGAGCTTCCGCACCGGCCGTTCTGCAAGCGCCTCGAGCAGCACCGCGGTGCCGACGGAATTCGCCGACGTGTATTCCGCCATCTCGTACATCGACTGCCCGACGCCGACGCGCGCCGCGAGATGCACGACCGCGTCGACGCCTGCGAGCGCACTGCGAAGCGCATCGACATCTCGCACGTCACCCACGACGAGCTCGACGTCGGCGGCGAGGTACTCCGGCCGCCCCGTGTCGCCGTGAACCTGCGGGATCAGCGGATCGAGCGCACGCACGCGGTGACCGACCGCGAGCAAGGCGTCGGCGAGGTGCGAGCCGATGAAGCCCGCACCCCCCGTGATGAGAACGTGCTCAGACAGCCGCGGGCTGGGCCAGGCCGGCAGCAGCGCGCAGCGTGTCCGCCTTGTCGGTCCGCTCCCACGTGAAGTCGCGGTCTTCGCGGCCGAAGTGGCCGTACGCCGCGGTCTTCGTATAGATCGGGCGACGCAGGTCGAGGTCGCGCAGGATCGCGCCGGGCCGCAGGTCGAAGTGCTCGTGCACGAGCTCCTCGATCCTCGGCACCGGAATGCGCTCCGTCCCGAACGTCTCGACGAGCAGGGACATCGGGTGTGCGACGCCGATCGCGTACGCGACCTGCACCTGGCAACGGTCGGCGAGACCCGCTGCGACGACGTTCTTCGCGACATACCGCGCCGCGTACGCGGCCGAGCGGTCGACCTTCGTCGGATCCTTTCCGGAGAAGGCACCGCCGCCGTGCGGCGCGGCGCCGCCGTACGTGTCGACGATGATCTTGCGGCCCGTGAGCCCGGTGTCACCCATCGGCCCGCCGATCACGAACTTGCCGGTCGGGTTGCAGAAAAAGAAGTCCTTTTCTTCGAGCCGCTTCTCGTCGTAGAGATGCCTCGGCAGGATCGGATGGAGCACGTGCTCCATGAGATCGGGCTTGAGCAGCGTCTCGACGTCGAGCCCGTCGCGGTGCTGGGTCGAGATGAGCACGCGCTCGATCTCGACCGGCCGCCGGTGGCCGTGCTCGTCCTCCTCGTAGCGGATCGTCACCTGCGACTTGCCGTCGGGCCGCAGGTACGGCAGCACATCCGCCTTGCGCACCTCGGACAGCCGCTTCGCGATGCGGTGCGCCAGCATGATCGGCAGCGGCATCAGCTCGTCGGTCTCGTTCGACGCGTAGCCGAACATCATCCCCTGGTCGCCGGCACCCTCCCGGTCGAGTGCGTCCTGGTCACCGTGCTGCGCCTCGAACGAGGTGTCGACACCCTGCGCGATGTCGGGCGACTGCTCGTCGAGCGCGACGATCACGCCGCACGTGTCGGCGTCGAAGCCGAACTTCGCGCGCGTGTAGCCGATGTCGGCGATCGTCTTGCGCACGAGGCGCGGGATGTCGACGTAGATCTCGGTCGTGATCTCGCCGGCGACGACGACGAGGCCGGTCGTGATCAGGGTCTCGCAGGCGACGCGACCGTTGGGGTCGCCGGTCAGCACTGCGTCGAGCACGGCGTCCGAGACCTGATCAGCGATCTTGTCGGGATGGCCTTCGGTGACCGACTCGGAGGTGAAGGAAAATGAGCGATTTGGCATGGGAGCCAGGCTAGCTGCTCGAGATGTCGACGATTGCGGTGAAGGTCGACTCACGTTCGGTTTGGCCCCCGAAGGCGACGAGGCCGCCGACCTTCGTTAGGCCGGCGGGGAGCTTCGCCCCGGCGAGCGCAAGCAGTGGCAGCACGTCTTTCACGTTCACGTACGCGAATCCGGTCGTCTGGACGGGCATCCCCGCCTCTTTTGCCGCAGCGACGAAGCCCGGATCCGCGGACAGCTTCGGGCCGCCGCCGCGGAAGTCGTCGATCCCCTTCTGCGTCGTCGAGACGACGAACTGCCCGCCGATCACAGCCCGGTAGAGCGTGAGATTCGTAAGCGTGCTGCCCTTCGGCGCCGACTTGAGCAAGTCGTTGAGCGTCGACGACGCGGCGGCCGTGTCGGCCGGCTGCGTGACGAAGGTGATCTCCGGCATCGGCAGCGCCGGCCGCACGTAGACCGCCGTCTCGCCACCGAACACCCCGTCGAGCTCGTTCGGAAGCGCGACCGCGTTCGCTCCGAACAGGTTCTTCAGCGCCGACGGGAGCTGCGGCAGCAGCTCGAACGCGCCCTGCGGCACCTGGAAGTCGACGACGGCGAGCACTCCCGCCGGGATCTCGTCCGCGAGCGCCGACGTGTACGGCGCGATCGGCGCCACGGCGTACCGCGGCGGCCCCGACGCCGTGAGCCCGTCGGTCGGCGCGAACGCCTGGAGCTTCAGCCCGCCCGAGGTCGACGTGAGCGCAGCGGCGATCCAGCGGAACCGCTCCGTGCCGACGCCGACCGCCGTACGGAGGCCCGGCTTGTCGGGCTTGAGCCGGTACCGCGCGCCTTGCGGGATGAGCCGTGACTCGAGCTGGCCCGGGATCGAGGCGAAGAGCTTGCCCGCGGTGTCGCCGTTCGCGTACGCGCGCACGAGCGCGCTTGCCGGGAGACGATCCATGGCCTCGACGAAGCGTGCGCTGTCGGACAGATGTGACTTCGCGCTCGCGACCGCGTCGAGAGTCGCGTCGTCGGCCGCGACCGCCGTCCAGTTGTCGAGCGCGCGAACTTTCAGATTGTGCGTCTTCGCGAACGCGGCAAGCTTGCCTTCGTCCGTCGGCTGCACGAGGGCGAAGATCTTGTCGCCCGGCAGGACCGCGACGTCGATCTCGTTGCCGCCGAAGGCGGCGTCTTGCATCGAGCTCGCCCAGCCGGCCGTTTGCTTCAGGAGGAGCGCCGCGAGGCCGTGCCCGGCCGACGCAAGGTCGGTGCTCACCCCGACGAACGCCACGGCGTCGGCCGGAACGACGACCGGCGCGCCCTGCACGGAGCCGGGGCCGCTCGCGCCTGCGCTCGCGCACCCCGCGGTGACGACCGCGAGTGCCGCGACGCACGCTGCCATCGGGCTCAACCGCATCTCACTCCTCTGTCGGTTGACGCCCCATCAACCTCGAGACCAGGTCGGTGAGGCTCTGGCCTGAGAGTACTGCGCAGACCCCCTCCGTTATCGGCAATTCCACGTGCAGCCGGCCCGACAAGTCATGGAGCGTCGGCGCGGTCGTGATCCCCTCGACCGTCTGGCCGATCTCGGCGACGGCCTCCTCCGGCGTGCGCCCCTGGGCGATCAGCTCGCCCGCGTGCCGATTGCGGCCGTGGCGGCTCCAGCAGGTGACGATCAGGTCGCCCATGCCCGCGAGGCCGGCGAACGTCTCCGGCCGTGCGCCGGCCGCCTCGCCGAGCCGCGACATCTCCGCGAGCCCGCGCGTGATCAGCGACGCCTTCGAGTTGTCGCCGAGCTCGAGCCCGTCGACGCCGCCGGCGGCGAGCGCGATCACGTTCTTCGCGGCGGCGCAGAGCTCGACGCCGATGACGTCGGGGTTCACATAGGTGCGGAAGACCATCGAGTTGATCGCGTGCTGGAGCTGCCCGGCGAGATACCCGTCCTCGCTCGCGATCACCGCGGCGGTCGGCAGGCCGACGGCGATCTCGTCGGCGATGTTCGGGCCGGACAGCACCGCGACCGGCCGGCCGCCGACGCGCGTCGAGAGCCGCTCGCCCGTTGCCGGGTCGAGGCCCTTCGTCAGGCTCAGAACCGGGGCCGTGCCGGGAAGCCGCGCGACGACGTCGGCGAACGCCTTGCTCGGAACCGCGACGACGATGACGTCGACGTCGCCGGGCGCCGCGTCGAGCGGCACCGCCTCGACTGCGCGCAGGTCGACCTTCGGGAGATAGCGCGGGTTGCGTCCCGACTCGGCGATTGCCTGCGCCTGCTCGGCGGTGTGACAGCCGAGCACGACGTCGTGGCCGCGCTCGAGCAGGATGTGTGTGAACGCCGTCCCCCACGAGCCCGCGCCGGCGACGAGAAATCTCATACGAAGAACCAGCAACCAGGCTTCAGCCTGGTTGCAGTCGTTTGCACCGTCGCGACCAAAGCCAACGACTGCAACCTGCTTGAAAGCAGGTTGCTGGTCATGTGCGCTTGACGAAGTCGATCGACACCGGCACGCCTTCAAGCTCGAAGCGCGCGCGCAGCTCGTTCTCGACCCAGTAGCCGTAGTCGCGCGTGATGAGCGACGGATCGTTCACGAAGATGCGGAAGCGCGGCGGCCGCTGGTGGATCTGCGCCGCGTAGAGGAGGTTGAGCCGGCGGCCGTTGCGCTGCGGCGGCTCGCGCCTCGCGCGCAGCTCGTCGACGGCGCGGTTCAGCTCGGGCGTCGGGATGCGCGTCGTGTAGCGCTCGAACAGCACGACGACGTGGTCGAGCAGGCGCTCGAGCCCGCGGCCGCTCTTGGCCGAGATCGCGATGAACTCCGGCCGCTGCCGCAAGCGGCGCTGGAGCTGGCGGCGGACGTCTTCGAGGTCGACCGTGGTGATGTCCCACTTCGAGAGCACGATCAGCGTCGCGCAGTCGGCCTTGCGCGCGATGTCGGCAACCGCGAGATCCTGGTCGACGATGCCTTCCGACGCGTCGATGAGGACGAGCGCGACGTCGGCGCGTTCCGCGGCTTCGAGCGCGCGCAGCTCTGAGTAGTACTCGATGCCCTGGCGGTGGCGCCGCTTGCGCCGGAGCCCCGCGGTGTCGACCAGCACGAACGTGCGGTCGCCGCGCTGGAGAACCGTGTCGATTGCGTCTCGCGTCGTTCCGGGGATCTCCGAGACGATGACGCGCTCGTGGCCGAGCAGCTTGTTGACGAGGCTCGACTTGCCGACGTTCGGGCGGCCGAGGATCGCGACGCGGATCGCATCCTCGGGCAGCTCGGCCCGGCCGATGCCGCCGTGCGCCTCGAGGTAGTCGACGATCTCGTCGAGGAGGTCGCCGGTGCCGCGCCCGTGGAGACCGGAGATCGGGATCGGGTCGCCGAGCCCGAGCCGGTGTAGCTCGAGCGCGAGCGTCTCCTGGCGCGGGTCGTCGATCTTGTTCGCGATCACGAGCACCGGCTTCTTCGCCTCACGCAGGATCTGCGCGACCTCCTCGTCGCCGGGCGTGATGCCGATCTGCGCGTCGACGACGAAGAGCACGAGATCGGCCTCGGCGACGGCTTCGCGTGCCTGATCGGCGATCGAGCGCGTGATCGGCGTCCGGTCGGCGATGTCGACGCCGCCGGTGTCGATCAGCAGGAAGCGCTTCGCGCGCCACTCGCAGATGAGCTCCTTGCGGTCGCGCGTGACGCCCGGCGTCGCGTGCACGACTGCCTGCCGGGTCTCGGTGAGCCGGTTGACGAGCGTCGACTTCCCGACGTTCGGGAAGCCGACGATCGCAACCGTGCCGATGAGATCTTGCTCCGCCATCGGGCGAAGCGTAGTGCGATTACGACGAAGCAAGCCCCACGGCACCGGCGGGCAGGGTGCCGACCTCGCCGAGCGGACTGAGGGAGCCGTCGACCGCGATGCGGTAGCCCGCGATCGTGTGGCGGCCGTCGACGAGCACGTAGAGGAAGCGGCCGTCCGCGCTGACTGCCTCGTCGAGCGGGTGGGCGCCGGCACCGAGCACGGCGGTCGCGCCGGTCGGGTTGAGCAGCGCGAGGGAGCCGTCCGCGGCGATCGAGAAGCCCGAGATCGTCGCGCCGCCTGCGTTCGCGGTGTACGCGAAGCGGCCGTCGGTCGTGACGACGAGCCAGCACGGCGCACCCTGGTGCGTCGCCGCTGCGCCGGTGATCACGTGCGCACCCGACGCGTCGATCGCATACGAGGACGCCGAGCCGGCCGCCTCGGAGACGAACGCGCGGCCGAGACCGTCGAACGCGAAGCCGAACGGCGTTGCGCCGGCCGACGGGCTCGAGACGCCCGGCTGCGCCACGCCGCCGCTGACGGCGAACGTGTCGAGCGTGCGGCTGCCCTTCTCCGTGACGACGAGCTCGGAGCCGTTGGGCGAGAACGCGACCTGCGCCGGGGCGGCGCCGAGCAACGGCTGGGTCGAGCCGTCGATCGACTCGACGCGCCCGTTGCCGTCGATCTTGAAGCCGGTGATCGCCGACGAGCCCGCGTTGAGCACGTACAGCAGGTTCTTGTTCGCGGTGACGCTGATCGGCCGGACGCCGTTCGACGAGAACGTTCCCTCGAGGCGGAGCCCGTCGTTCTTGACGAAGAACACGGAGATCGAGTCGCTGGCGGCGTTCACGGCGAAGAGGTGCTTGCCGTTGTCGGCGAGCGTGACCGCACCCTGCGAGCCGAGGCCCGCACCGGTGCCGAGGCCGCCGGTTGCATACGTCCCGACGTACGTGAGCGTGCCGTCGGCGGCGCGTGAGTAGGTGGCGACGCCGTTACCGGACGTCGCGTTCGTGATCGCGTACACCGCATCTCCTGCGGCGGCACGATGCGCGGCGCTTGCTGCTGCGGGTAGTGCGAACGCGACGAGCGCCGTGACGAGTGCCGCGAGCTTGAATGTCCTGCCCATGATCGTCTCCCTTGTGTCGGTGTTTCACCGGCGAGTGCCGGCGATCACTACCGTCAAGCGAGACGGGGAAGCGTTACGCCTCTTCGCGCTTCCATTCGGCGAACTGCGCGAGCAGCGCTGCTGCGGCCTCGGGAGACACGTCAGCCTCCTGAAGCGTTCCGGTGAGACGCACCGTTTCGCGAAACTGCTCGACGTAGAGCGTGCAGTTCGTGCACGCGCCGAGATGAGCTTCGAAGTGCGCGCGATCGCGGCGGGACAGAGTGCCGTCGAGATACTCGGTCACGAGCTCTACGAGTTCCCGGCAGGTCAGCTTCCTTTGTCTCCGCAGCGCGATCATCGGTTTTCTCCGAAGTACTCGTCGAGGGCTGCCCGTACCTTCGAACGGGCGCGGTGCAAGAGCACCCTCTGGTTGGTCTCCGAGAGGTCGAGAACGTTACAGACCTCTTCCGAGGGCCACCCCTGGACGTCTCGGAGCTCGATCACCTGCCGCTGCTGCTCGGGCAGCGCCGCAATCGCGCGGTCGATCACTTCTCTCGCCTCGGCGTCGAGAACGGCCTGCCAGGGCTCGACGGGCGACGCCCAATGTCCGTCGGCAATGAACCGCTCGGGGTCGACCGACGCCTCGTCGTCGCCGGCAAACGACGAGAACGGCACGCTGCGCGCCTCGCGCACCGCCCGGGTTCGCGCGACGTTCGCGACGATCCGGTAGATCCACGTCTTCAGCGAGGAGCGGCCCTCGAACCGGTCGAGCCCGCGTAGCACGCCGAGCCACGACTCTTGGACGACCTCGTCCGCGACCGCTCCGGTGCGAACGAAGGTGAGCGCCAGCCGTCGCATGCCAGGGGTGTACGCCTCGACGAGCTCCATGAAGGCCCGCTCGTCGCCCGCCCGGAGCGCCGCGAGGAGCGCCGACTCGTCCGTGCGCGCGGCGGTCTGCATCGCTCCATATTCGCGCGGCTTCCCCGGTCGGTTCAACCGGGGAAGCCGCGAGTCGTGCCCTTAGACCGCTGCGAGGCCCGCAACCGTGCCGGGCAGGCCGTTCGCCGACCCGATCGCCTCGAGACGGCCTTCCTCGGCGACCCGGTAGGCGAAGACGCGGTGCGCGTCGGCGTCGAGCGCGTAGAAGAAGCGCCCGTCGCTGCTGCGGGCTGCGTCGCGGATCCCCTTCATGCCCTGCACGGTCGTCGC
>JBGPLW010000041.1:0-12540 GCA_041486645.1 Gaiellaceae bacterium
CACCTGCTGCTGCTCGGGCGAGAGCTTCTCGATCAGCTCGAGCATCGACTCGCGGCCGATCGACTGCATCGCCTCGAGCTCGGCCGACGGCTCCTCGGAGCCGATCGGCTCCGGCACGTCCGCCTCGGGCTGCCAGCGGCGGCGGCTCCGGAAGTGATCCATCGCGAGGTTGTGCGCGATGCGGAAGAGCCACGCGGAGAACGGCGCCGACTGCCAGCGAAAGCGCCCAATCGACTCCAGCATCTTCAGGAACGTCTGCGTCGTGAGGTCCTCGGCATCGTGCTTGCTGCCGACGCTCACGTGCAGGTAGCTGTAGATCCGATCGAAGTGGATCAGATACAGCTCCTCGAGAGCCGCACGGTCGCCCTTCTGAGCGCGGTCGACGAGCTTGCGGACGTTCACCGTCGACTCACGCGCGGGCTTTTCGGGTGCTCCCGTGCTCACGCCTCAGTCCTTCCCCGCTCAGCCCGACGCGAACCCGACGCGGCTTGCCCGGCTGTACCGCCGGAAGTACGCGACTCGCGGCACGACGACGTGGTACGGGCCGTCCTCCGTCTCGAGGACGATGACGCGGGGCCCGTCCTCGTGCAGCGCACGCTCGAGCTGTGCGGCAGACGCCTCGTCGACGAAGCCGCCGATCACCTGCCCGCCTTCGAAACCGACCTCGACGCGAACGCGCTCGCCACTAGCCACCCGACACCACCTCCGAGAGAACACCGTGAACCGAACCTGGATGAACAAAGGCGACCTCGAGCCCGAACAGGCCTCGTCGCGGCTCGGCGTCGATCAACTCGGCGCCCTGTTCGGTGAGATCCGCGAGAGCCGCGCGCACGTCGTCCACCTCGTAGGCGAGATGGTGCATGCCCGGCCCCCGCGTCGCGAGAAACCGCCCGACCGGCGTGTCGTCGCCGAGCGCCGCGAGGAGCTCGACCCGGCTCTCGCCGACGCGGATGGACGCCGCCTCGATGCCCTGGGCTTCGACGCGCTCGCGAACCTCGAGCTTGCCGCCGAACAGGCGCTCGTACGTTGCCACTGCCTCGTCGAGGTCAGGCACCGCGACGCCGACGTGGTGAATCCCATGCACTTCCACTCGCCCGATGTTACTGTCGCGCACGTGCTACGGCGCTTCCTCCCCGCCCTCCTCGTTCTCGCCTTCGTCGCAGCTGCCTGTGGCGGCGGCTCGAAATCGAACGGCGAGGCGACGAAGTCACCCGAGCAGGTCTTGGTCGATGCGAAGAACGCCGCACTTTCGGCGAAGGCCGTCCGCGTCTCCGGGTCGATCACCGATGCCGGCCAGCCGATCACGCTGGACATCACGATCGTCAAAGACTCGGGCGGCAAGGGAACGATGTCGGAGTCGGGCCTGAAGTTCGAGATCATCCGAGTCGGCGACAAGGCGTACATCAGGGGGAGCGACGCATTCCTGCGCAAGTTCGCGGGTGCGGCCGGTGCTCAGCTCCTGAGCGGGAAGTGGCTCCAGGGCTCGGCGACGAGCGGCAATCTCGCCGCACTCGCGCCGCTCACCGACACCGCGACGTTCTTCAAGGGCGCGCTCGGCTCGCACGGCACCCTGAAGAACGACGGCGAGACGGACTACAAGGGGCAGAAGGTCGTCGCGATCAAGGACACGACGCAGGGCGGGACGCTCTACGTCGCGTCTACGGGCACGCCGTACCCCATCGCGATCGTCGGCAAGGACAAGGGCACGATCACGTTCGACAACTGGAACAAGACGGTGCCGATCGCTGCGCCGAAGGGCGCGGTCGACATGAGCAAGTTCGGAACGAACTAGCCCCCGGACTGCTTCGCCGCGACGACTTGCGGCACGCCGACACTGTCGGAGGCACGCGACTCCGCCTCCACGTCGCCGAGGAGGACGATGACCTCTTCGCGAACGAGCGTCTCCCTCTCGAGCAGCGCGGCCGCGAGACGATCGAGCGGTGCGCGGTGTTTCTGCAGCAGCCGCAGCGCCTCTTCGTACGCGCCGTCCGTCAGGTGCGCCTGCTCGGAGTCGCGTAGGCGCTTCGTCTCCTCAGAAAGCGCGTAGTTGTCGGCGCGCAGCGTGCGCGACGAGACGCTGTCGGCCATGCCCCACTCGAAGACCATCGACCGCGCGATGTCCGTCACCTTCTCGAGATCGTTTGCGGCGCCGTTCGTGACGCGCCCGAACACGACTTCCTCCGCTGCGCGGCCGGCAAGCGCCACGATCATTCGATCGATGAGCTCTTCCTTCGTGTGGAGATAGCGGTCTTCTTCCGGGAGATAGAACGCGTAGCCGAGCGCCTCGCCGCGCGACACGATCGTCACCTTCTGGAGCTCCATCGCGGCGCCCATCAGGTGCGCCATCAACGCGTGGCCGCCCTCGTGGTACGCGAGGATGCGCCGCTCCTTCTCGGTCAGCACCTTCTTCTGCTGCAGGCCCGCCACAACGCGCTCGAGTGCGGCGTCGAAGTCGACCTGCGTGAGGAACTCGTCATCGCGGCGGCCCGCGAAGATCGCCGCCTCGTTGCAGATGTTCGCGAGCTCGGCACCCGTGAGACCGCTCGTCTGGCGCGCGACCTGCGAGAGGTCGACATCGGGCCCGAGTGGCTTGCCGCGTGTGTGCACCTCGAGGATCGCGGTGCGGCCCTTCAGATCCGGCGGCGGCACGAGCATCTGCCGGTCGAACCGGCCCGGGCGCAGCAGCGCCTGGTCGAGATCCTGGATGCGGTTCGACGCGCCCATGACGACGACCTGCTCTGCGCCTTCGAATCCGTCCAGCTCGACGAGCAGCTGGTTCAACGTCTGATCCTGCTCGCGGTTGAAGCCGTGGCCGCTGCGCTGCGCACCGACGGCGTCGAGCTCGTCGATGAAGACGATTGCCGGGGCGTGCTTGCGTGCCTCGAGGAAGAGCTTGCGAATGCGGGCGGCGCCGAGACCGGCGAACATCTCGACGAACGACGACGCGCTCGCCGAGTAGAAGTTCGCGCCCGACTCGTGCGCGACAGCCTTCGCGAGCAGGGTCTTGCCCGTTCCGGGCGGCCCGTAGAGCAGGAGTCCCTTCGGCACTTTCGCGCCGAGACGCTCGAACCGCTTCGGCTCGCGAAGGAAGTCGACGACCTCCATCAGCTCGGCGCGGACCTCCTCGACACCCGCGACGTCGTCCCAGGTCACGTGTGACTTCGCGCGCGAGTCGAGGTGCTGCGGGCGGACGCGCGGCATCATGCCGACCGTCTTCCAGAGGAGCCAGGCGGTCAGGACGAGGATGGCGAAGAACGCAAGCGGCAGCCACGTCGTCGCGAAATCGGCCAAGGAGTGGAACCAGTCCCCCACCATCGTTCTTCCTCATCGGCACGCCGGGACGGATCCCTTAGCCGAGGGAGGCGATCACCTCCTCAGCGGTCTTGAGCTCGACGCCGGCCTCCCTCCAGGAGGCAACGCACGCCCGCGTCCGCGCTTCGTCGAGGCCCTTCGCGGCATCCTCGACGAAGACGACGCGCCGGCCGCGCTGGAGGAAGCCGCGGATCGCGGCGTCGTCGCAGACGTCTGTCGCCACGCCGAAGACGACGATCTCGTCGGGATCGAGCGCGTCGAGCAGCGGCTGGGTGTTGGGATTCGTGAACACGTCGAAGTTCTTCTTCAGGAGCAGGAGCTCCCGCTTGCCCTCGATCATGCCGGGCACGAGGCCCGGCGGGAACGGAACGGCCGCGAAGGGTAAGGGGTCACGCTGCTTCGTCTCGAGAATCTTCTCCGCCCCCCGCGTGCCGCGCAGGCAGTGCGGCGGAAAGGTGTTCCGCAGGTCGGGCGAGTCGGAGATCTCGGGATCGGTGAGCTCGTGGTCGTCAGCGGAGGCGACGTGCGTCAGGCCGGCGGCGCGGCCCGCGTCGACCAGCCGTTCGAGGGTCGACGCGATCTGCTTCGCATCCGGGACATAAAGCTTGCCCGACGGCTCCATGAAGTCGACCTGCGTGTCGACGTCCCAGAGGATCCGCTTCATGTGACGAGTTCGAGCCGCGGATTCTCGCGGTAGTGCCGGCCGACCTTCGCAGACGGCTCGCCGTCGGTGATGACGATGTCGCCCGTGAAGTCGTTCGAGCCGCGGATGAGCGACGAGCCGACGCCGTACGCGTCGACCGGGACGCCCTCCGCCTCGAAACGCGAGATCTTCTCGGTCGTGAACCCGCCCGACACGACGATGCGGACGCGCTCGTGGCCGGCCGCGTCGAGCGCATTCCGCACGTTCCAGACGAGATGGTCGTTGACGCCGGTCGGGTTGAAGTCGCCCAGCTCGTTGATGAGCGAGCGGTCGACGAGCGCCTCCGACGTGTCGAGGCGCACGCCCCAGAGCCGGTCGCCGAGCGCGTCGGCGACCTCGAGCGCGGTTCGCACCGAGTCGTTCTCGAAGTCGACGAGCACCGTCACGTTCATCTCCGGGCTTGCCCAATCGGCGAACTTCTGCGCGGCGAGCACAGTGTCGCCGCCGTACGACGCGATCAGCGAATGTGGCACCGTCCCGAGACCGCGGCCACCCCACCACGACGCCTGCTCGTTCG
Organism: Gaiellaceae bacterium; assembly: GCA_041486645.1. Classification (GTDB taxonomy): domain Bacteria; phylum Actinomycetota; class Thermoleophilia; order Gaiellales; family Gaiellaceae; genus Palsa-739. The sequence continues at coordinate 4,533 of JBGPLW010000041.1, forward strand.
TGGTGACGCCGATCTCCGCGCCCGTGATCTTCCCTGCGACGAACGCGGCGTAGCCGTCGCCGGTCTGGATGCGGTGATGGTCGTGCCGCGCCGGCATGAAGATGATCGGCTTGCCGTTCGCCGCCTCGAGGACGTGCACGACGTTCGTCGTGATGAGCGTTCTGCGCGCGAGCGTGCCGAGCACCGGTGTCTCCAGGTGCGCGAACGCGGTGTAGTCCCCTTCGATGTGCATGACCGGCTCGTACGGCTCGATCACATCGCCGTCATAGAGCGCGCGCACCTCGAGCCCGTCGAAGTCGTACGAGCAGAGCTTGAGGATCGCGATCGCCTCGTCCATGCCGCCGAGCCACGCGTTCTCTTTCTGAAAGACCTGCATGACGACCCGCGGATGACGTCCGTCCTCGAGCAGCGTGTCGCGCGTGTAGTTGAAGTACGCGTCCGTGTACCAACCGGCGCGCATCTTCTCGACCGGCAGATCGAAGGTCTCCGGAGCGAGCCGCTGCTTCGTGGCCTCAGCGCGCGCCATGCTCGAGTTCGAGGCACGCGGCGAGCGCGGCCTCGGCGACCTCCAACTGCTCGGCCGTCGGCTCCGCGGTGGACAGTCGGTGCTGCAACTCGTGGCCCGGCTTCGAAAGCGCCTGCGACACGAAGTTGTCGGGATTGCGCGTCATCCAGCCGAAGATCTCCGTCGACGCCGCGACCGCACCGAATTGGGCTGCGGCGCGCGCCTGGGTGCGCATGCGCACGGGCGCGAAGTTCGCGAGGACGTTTCCGATCGCCGTCGTTGCGACGAGCGGGCCGACAAGGTGGCCGCCGCAGCGCTCATGCTCTCTCTGAGCGCCGTCGCCGTGCTCGTAGCGGCCGATCGAGATGTGCTCGGCGCCGTGATACGCCGCAAGCTCCGTGCCGCGCATCGCGAGCACCGCCGGCGCGAGCGAGAGGAGCCCCGAGAGGAGCTCTTGCGCCATGGGCCGGATCTGCTTCGACTCGCGGATGCCGCGCACCGCGAGCGCCGCGGTGAGCATCGACGCGAGCACGCGAGGGCTCTGCATCGGCAGCTTCGCGCCCGGCAGCGCGCGCTTCATCTGCGGCAGCACCGCCATCGCCTCGGCGAGCCGGGCCGGGCCGCGCAGGAACGGGCGGTTCACGTTCGAGGCGCGGAAGGTCTTCGGTGCGGACGCGACCTCGATCTTGCCCTCGTCGTTCCGGATCGCGCACGCCCACGAGGTCGGACCGTGCACGAGCACGCCGTTCGGGAGAGCCATGCCGCCAAGCCGGATCTTTTCCTTACTCATGCGCTGTCAGGGTAACCCGCGGCAGCCCGCAGGGCGCGTTGCAGCGCCGCCGCGGCCGGACCGGGCGCGCCGCCCCCCACGGGCGAGCCGTCGATCGACACGACGGGAGCAACCTCCCGCACGGACGAGGTGAGGAAAACCTCGTCGGCGGCGAGCAGCCGGTCGAGCGGAAACGAGCCCTCCTCCACGGCGTAGCCGGCCGCCGGCGCGAGGCGCTGGACCGCAGCGCGGGTGACGCCGGCGAGGAGCGGCAGCGCGAGCGACGGCGTCAGCAACCGCCCGTCTTCACGGAACCAGACATTCGACGTCGGCGCCTCGAGCACCGTCCCGTCCGGCGCGACAAGGAGTGCGTCGTCGGCGCCGCGCTCAGCCGCGTCGCCCTGTGCAGACATGTTCTCCGCGTAGCTCGTCGACTTCGCGCCGGCGAGCGCACCCGGGGCCCATTGCACGACGGCGAGACGCAGGCCACGCGCGCGCAACTCGTCGAGCCCCGGCGGCAGTTTCGACACGAGCACGAGGCCGGTCGGGTCGCCGACCCCCTCGCGGCCCGCCGTCCAGAGCAACCGCAACGAGGCGTCGAGTTCCCCGCCTACCGCGATCGCGTCGAACACCGCCTGCTCGAACGCATCGCGCGGCGGCGCTGCAAGCCGTAGCCGAGCGGCCGATGCGAGCAGCCGATCGAGGTGCGCACGGAGCATGAACGGCATGCCGCCGTAGACGCGCAGCGTTTCGAACACGGAACGCCCGCGCAGCACGCCCTCGTCGTCGGCATGCAGCACCGGCGTGTCGACAGGGATGACACCGCGTCCGAGTTGTGCAAGCGCGACGAGCGTCACGACACCGTCGCCGGGAGCGGTGCGCCGATCGCGGCGAGAAGCGGCCGCGCCTTCACCCACGACTCCTCGACCTCCGCCGCCGGATCGGAATCCCAGACGATGCCGCCGCCGACCCAGAGATGGATCGCGCCGTCGGCCACCGCGAACGTGCGGATCGTGAGCGCGAGCTCGAGGTCGCCGTTCGGCCAGAGTCGTCCGAGCGCGCCCATCGACGCGCCGCGCCCGACCGGCTCGAGCGACGCGATGTGATCGAGCGCCGCGATCTTCGGGCAACCGGTGACCGAGCCACCGGGCAGCACCGCCTCGAGCAGCTCGGTGAGCGACACGTCCTCGCGCAGCTCGGCCTCGACCGTCGCGACAAGGTGCGTCACCCCCGCAAGCTGCTGCTCCGCGAGCAGCTCGGGCCAGCGCACGCTGCCGGGCACCGCGACACGCGCAAGATCGTTCCGCTCGAGATCGACGATCATCACGTGCTCGGCTGCATCTTTCGCCGATTCGACGGGAACGCCGGCCGGACGCGTGCCCTTGATCGGCGACGTGCGGAGGCGCCGGCCGCGTCGCGACAGCAGGAGCTCCGGCGACGCGGAGACGATCGCCCAGCCGGCGCCGACGAGCGGCTGCGGGTGCAACGGCCGCAGCGGCGCGAGTGCCGCGGCGAGCCCGCGTGGGTCGCCGTCGAAGTCGGCGCTCAGATGCTGCACGAGGTTCACCTGGTAGACGTCGCCCTCGGCGATCGCCGCACGGACGGCATCGACTGCGTCCGCGTACTCCCCCTCGCTCCAGCTCGCGCGCCACGGGCCGATCGCGTAGCTGCCCGCAGTCTGCGCGCTGCCGCTCACAGGCTCGATCGCATACGCGACCGCGGGAAGCGCGCACGGCTCGGGCGGCGAGGGGACACTCGTGCGGCGCAACGCGTCCGAGCAGTGGTACCCGACGTACACGTGCGCGACGACGTCGTCGCGCGCAAAGAACCCGTCCGCGGCGAGCGACGGCTCGAGCTCGACGAGCGACTCCAACTCGACTGTCACGTGAGCACGGCGCGCGCGGCGTAGCGAAGCCAGTCGACGCCGAGCTCGAGATCGTCGACCGAGGCGCGCTCGTCGGCGGAGTGGATGAGCGCGGCCGCGACCTCCGACGGCATCGTTCGAAGCGGGAAGAATCCGTATGCGACGGTGCCGAACGCTTCGCGAAGCCAGTGGCTGTCGGTGAAGCCCGGACAGATGATCGGCACGGCGACGGCCCCGGGCTCCTGCTCCGCGATGAACGACTCGAGCGCCGACCACAACGGCGTGTCGAGCGTCGAACGCGTTCCGCCCTCCGCCTTCAAGAACGTGAGGTCGTAATCGACGTCGTCGCCGAGCGCGGCGCGGACGACCGGCTCGATCTCCTCCGGTGTCTGTCCGGGCAGCAGCCGGCAGTCGACGACGATCTCGCAGAGCGCGGGAATGACGTTCCGCTTCTGCGAGGCGGAGATCATCGTCGGCGCAAACGTCGGCGCGAGCATCGGCTCGATCAGCTCTGCCACCGTCTTGTCGAGCTCGCGGGCGCGCTGCATGACGGCAGTCGCTGCCGGGACCTCGCCGAGCACCGCTTGCAGGAACGCCGCCACCTCCTGCTGGACCTGCGGCTCGGGCCGGTTCGCGGCGATCCGCTCGATCAACCGCGTCGCCTTCACGAGCGCGTTGTCCGCGATCCCGGGCATCGACGCGTGCCCCGAGCGGCCGTGCACCGTGATCGTGAACGGCGCCGTGAGCTTCTCCGCCGTCGCGGCGACGTAGTAGGCGCTGCCGCCGAGCACGAGCCGGTCGCCGGCGCCCTCGTTGATCGCATAGTCGCAGCGCACCGCCTCGGGGTGCTCGGAGCACACCCACGAGAGCCCGAAGTTCTCGCCCACCTCCTCGTCGGCCGTCGCGGCAAAGATGAGGTCGCCGGATGGCTCGAAGCCTTCGCGCGCGAGCGACGCGATCGCGACGGCGTTCGCCGCCACCTGCCCCTTCATGTCGAGCGCGCCGCGGCCCCAGACCTCGTCGTCGCGGACCTCGCCGGAGAACGGCGGCACCGACCACTCGCCGGCGTCGGCGAGCACGACATCCGTGTGACCGAGGAAGAGCAGGCTCGGGCCCTCGCCGCGACCGCGGATGCGCGCGACAAGATTGGCCCGCTCGGGGACGCGCGCGTACAGCTCGCACTCGACACCGTTCGGCTCGAGGTAGTCGCGGAGGAGCTCGGCGGCCGCCGTCTCGTTCCCGGGCGGGTTCGTCGTGTCGACCCGGATGAGCCGGCTGAGGAGGTCTGTCACCTCGCCGCGAAGGCTGGTCACGGCCACGCGCGGAGCATACTGATGGCGTGGCTGATCTCTTCTCCGACGCCGCGCGCGAACGTGCGGGCGAGGTCGCGCCGCTCGCGCAGCGGCTGCGCCCGCGCACGCTCGACGAGTTCGTCGGCCAACAGCACGTCCTCAGCGAGGGCTCGGCGCTCCGGCAGGCGATCGACGCCGACCGCGTGCGCTCGTCGATCTTCTACGGCCCGCCCGGCTCCGGAAAGACGACGCTCGCGCGCATCGTCGCGGCGTCGACGGGCGCCGCGTTCGAGGAGATGTCGGCCGTGTCGGCAACCGTCAAGGACGTGCGCGAGGTGCTCGCGCGCGCCCGCGAGCGGCTCGGCACGACGGGAAACCGGACGATTCTCTTCCTCGACGAGATCCACCGCTTCAACAAGGCGCAGCAGGATGCGCTCCTCCCCGCGGTCGAGGAAGGCCTCGTGACGCTGATCGGCGCGACGACCGAGAATCCGTACTACGAGGTCAACTCGGCGCTCCTCTCGCGCTCGCAGGTGTACCAGCTCGAGTCGCTCACACCCGAGGAGCTCGCCGTCGTCGTGCAGCGCGGGCTCTCGGAGGTCGGTGCCTCCGCGGCCGGTGAGGTCGTCGACCTGATCGTGCAACGTGCGGGAGGCGATGCCCGAACCGCGCTGAACATCGTCGAGCTCGCCGCCGAGACCGCCGACGGCGAAATCACCGAGCAGAACGTCGACGATGCGGCCCGCAAGCGGCCGATCGTCTACGACAAGGCGTCGGACGCGCACTACGACTTCACCTCGGCGTTCATCAAGTCGATGCGTGGCAGCGATCCGGACGCAGCGCTGTACTACCTCGCCGCGATGCTCGAGGGCGGCGAAGATGCGCGCTTCATCGCGAGGCGCATGATCGTGCTCGCGTCCGAGGACATCGGGAACGCCGATCCGCGCGCGCTCCTCATCGCCGTCGCAGCGGCACAGGCGGTGGAGCACGTCGGCCTGCCGGAGGCGCGGCTGAATCTCGCACAAGCCGTCGTCTATCTCGCGCGCGCGCCGAAGTCGAACGCGAGCTACCAGGCGATCAACGCCGCCACACGAGACGTCCAGGAGCGCGGAAACTTCCCGCCGCCGAAGGCGCTGCGCGACGGCTCGTACTACGGCCGCAAGCTCGGACACGGCGAGGGCTATGTCTATCCGCACGACGATCCGCGCGGCTTCGACGTCGACTATCTGCCGGACGAGCTGAAGGGCACGACGTACTACACGCCGTCCGGGTCGGGCGAAGAGTCGACCGAGTGAGGCTGCACGTCCACGAGTGGGGCGACCCCACGGCGCCGGCCGTCGTCTGCGTGCACGGCGTGACCGGGCACGGTGAGCGCTTCAAACGGCTGGCCGAGGAGCGCTGGGCGTCCCGGTTCCGGATCGTCGCGCCGGACCTGCGCGGGCACGGCCGCTCCGACTACGAGGCGCCGTGGACGTTCAGTACTTGTCTCGCCGACCTGATCGAGACCGTCGACGCGCTCGGCATCGAGCAGGCGGACTGGGTGGGCCACTCGTTCGGCGGCCGGCTCGTGCTCGAGCTCGCTGCGAGCGAGCCGCAGCGAATACGCCGCGCCGTGCTGCTCGATCCGGCGATCCAGGTGCTGCCGCACATCGCCGCGGTTGCTGCGGACCGGGAACGGCGCGACGCGGTGTACGCATCGCCGGATGCCTACGCCGACGCGCGCGAGGACGACCCGCCACGGCACCTCGTGCTCGAAGACGCGGGTCTGCACTGTGAGGTGCTCCCCGACGGCAGCCTCCGCAGGCGGACGTACCAGCCGGCCGTCGTCTCGATCTACGGTGAGCTCGCCTCCGAGCCGCCGGCGCCCGAGACGCTCCGTGCGCCGACGCTGCTCATTCATGCCCCGGCCTACGGCCTCGTGCGGGACGAGCAGCTCGAGGCGTACGCAGACCGGGTCGAGACGCTCGCTGTTCCAGGCAAGCACATGGTGATGTGGGAGGCCTTCGACGAGGTCGCTGACGCGGTCGAGCGGTTCCTCTCCGAGCCGTAGTTCTGTTCGCTAGAGGATCCGCGCGCCGAGCGCTGACGCGACAAGCTCGACCGCGAGCTTTCCCGTCGCGTTCTCGCGGTCGAGCACCGGATTCACCTCGACGACGTCGAACGAGTCGGCCGCGCCGGACTCGGCGATGATCTCCATCGCGAGATGCGCTTCGCGGTACGAAAGCCCGCCGCGCACCGGCGTACCAACGCCCGGTGCGTGCTCGGGATCGACCGCGTCCATGTCCAGGCTGACGTGCAGGAACGCACCGCCGCCCGCATGCTCGAGCGCCTCGCGCATGCACGGCTCGATGCCGACCTTGTCGATCTGACTCATCGTGAACACCTTCGCGTCGAGCTTCTTCAGCACCTCACGCTCGCCCTCGTCGAGCGAGCGCACGCCGACGAGCGCCAGCTTCCCCGACTCGATCGCCGGCAGCACCCAATCGTCGTATGCGAACGCGTCACCGGCGAGCCCGAGCGCTGCGGCGAGCACCATCCCGTGCACGTTGCCGCTCGGGGAGGTCGCCGGGGTGTTCAGGTCGCCGTGCGCGTCGATCCAGACCACACCGCCCGGACCGTGGACGGCCGCCATGCCGACAAGCGAGCCGAGCGCGACCGAATGGTCGCCGCCGAGCACGAGCGGGAGCTTGCCCGCCCTCGTTGCAGCACTGACGAGCTTCGCGACTTCGTCGCACAGCTCGAGGATCTTGGCGAGATAACGCGCGCTGTCATCGCCGCGCGCGAGTGACTCCGCAACCGGAGCGTCGACGTTGCCGTGATCATCGGTCACGATGCCGAGCTTGTCCGCGAGATGCTCGGCGAGACCGGCGTAGCGGATCGCCGAAGGCCCCATGTCGACGCCTCGCCGGCCCGCCCCGAGATCGAGCGGTGCGCCGATCAGTGCCACCTGACGCTCAGACGGTTGCACGGCCACGGCCGCAAGGCTAACGTCAACCTCTGATGGCCCAGGCCGATGTGGTGGTTGCGGCAGCGGTGCGCGTGCTGTTGGCGGACGATGACAACTTCTTCATCGACTCGCTGCGGCCGCTCATCGAACGCCAGCCCGAGCTCACCGTCGTTGGGACAGCCGAAAACGGCCTCGATGCGATCGAGCTGGCCGACTTGCTCGCGCCCGACGCGGTCGTGATCGACCTGCACATGCCGCTCGTCGACGGGGTGACCGCCGTCGCAAGACTCCGCAAAGACCACCCGAGCCTCTGCCTGATCGCCGTCACCGGCGACCCCGACCGGCAGCTGCACCAGGCCGTCGCCGAGGCCGGAGCCGACGCCGTCCTCGAGAAAAGCGAGCTCGTCGACACCCTCGTCGACCGCCTCGCAGCGGTCAAAGCGCACGCCGCATCTCGCTAGACTGGCCGCGCCAGCGGCGAGGTAGCTCAGCTGGTAGAGCACTCGGCTGAAAACCGGGGTGTCGCCGGTTCGAGTCCGGCCCTCGCCACTCGTCGCCCGGAAGTCCGACCCCGCTGCGCGGGGTCATGACGACTTCCGGGCGTGAATGCGGGCCTGGTCGGGCCGCGCCC
>JBGPLW010000042.1:0-12486 GCA_041486645.1 Gaiellaceae bacterium
GGCTCGTCGGCATCGTCAGCCGCGCCGATCTCGTCCGCGCCTTCAGCCGTGCCGACGAGGAGATCGAGCGCGAGATCCGTGAGGACGTGCTGCTCGGCGTAATGCTGCTCGATTACGAGGACTTCGAGATCGCGGTCGACGACGGCTGCGTGCGAATCGGTGGGCGCGTCAACACGGAGGACGACGCGCGCATTCTGGAGCGCTGCGTCCGCCGCGTTCCCGGCGTCGTCGCCCTCGAGGCAGATCTCCACTGGCGCAACGACGACTCACCCCGGCAGCGGCACGCGGGGTCCGAGTGGGCGTAAGCGCACCCTGAGCCCGGCGACGGCCGCCCCCGCGCCGAGCGAGCTCGACGAGCTCGCCGCGGCGGATCCGGAGACCGCGTTTCGCCGGCTCGAGACCTCGCCGAGCGGCCTCGACGCGTCGACGGCCGACGCGCGCCGGCTCACCCTGGGCTCGAACGAGCTCGAGGAAGCGGGCTCGCCGCTCGTCGCGCTCGTGATCGCGCAGCTTCGGAGCCCGTTGATCGGGCTGCTCTTCGCGGCGGCGGTAGTCGCAACTGTGGTCGGCGAACGCGTGAACGGCGCGATCATCCTCACCATCGTCGCTTCGAGTGTCGGGCTCGGTGTCTTCAACGAGTACGGAAGCCAGCAGACGCTCGCCGCGCTGCGCGAGCGAACGGGCCGCCGCGCAACCGTGCTTCGCGGCGGCGCGCCCGAGGAGTGCGCCGCGAGCTTGCTCGTCCCCGGCGACGTCTGCCTCCTCCAGGCAGGTGACGTGGTCCCTGCGGACTTGCGGCTGTTCGAGGTCTCCGAGCTGACGGTGGACGAGGCGATGCTCACCGGCGAGGCCTATCCGGCCCAGAAAGCGGTGGCGCCGACACTCGACGAAGGCGCGCTTCATGCGAACTGCGCCTACGCGGGGACGATCGTCCGCGGGGGGCGGGGAGTCGGCGTCGTCGTCGCGACGGGCACGCACACGCGTCTCGGTGACGTCGCAGGCGCACTGCGAGAGTCTCAGCCGCCGACCGCGTTCCAGCGCGGCCTCACGGGGTTCGCCGTGCTGCTCGCGAAGGTCACGGCCGTGCTGACGATCATCATCTTCGCGGTCAACACGACGCTCGGGCGGCCGGTGCTCGACGCGTTGCTCTTCTCGCTCGCGATCGCAGTGGGGCTGACGCCGCAGCTGCTGCCGGCGATCGTCACCGTGAGCCTCTCGACTGGGGCGCGCCGTATGGCGAAGAAGTCCGTGCTCGTCAAGCGCCTCGTCAGCATCGAAGACCTCGGCGACGCCGATCTGCTCTTCACCGACAAGACCGGCACGCTCACCGAGGGCGAGATCCGGCTGCGCGACGCGGTCGACCCCGCCGGTGTCGCAGCTCCCGCGCTCATCCGGCTCGGGCTGCTCTGTAGCGAGCTGAGCTTCGAGCACGGCGATACGCCGCTCGGCAACACGCTCGACCTTGCGATCTGGCACGGCCTCGAACCTGCGGTCGCCAAGGCCGAGCTCGCGGCGGCGCGGCGGGTCTCGACGGCTCCCTTCACATTCGAGCGCCGGCGCATGTCCGTCGTGCTCGACGACGCGGGCCGGCGCCGTCTGCTCTGCAAGGGAGCGGCGGAGGAAGTGCTCGCGCGCTGCAAGCCGGAGAGCCGGGGGGCCGCGGATGCGACGCTCTCGCACCTACTCGACTCGGGGCACCGCGTGCTCGCCCTGGCGGAGAAGACGCTGGTTGCCCAAGACGCCCAAGGCGAGGAGGCCGAGGTCGACCTCACGCTGCTCGGCTTCCTCGTCTTCGCGGACCCGCCGAAGGCGGATGCCGCCGCCTCGGTGGCGAGGCTCCAGCTTCTCGGCATCGAGCTGAAAGTGCTCACGGGCGACAACGAGCGCACCGCCGTCCACGTCTGCGGTGAGGTCGGTGTGCCGGTGAAGGGCGTCGTCCGCGGCGCCGACCTCGCAGGCCTCGACGACGACGCGCTCGGAGAGCTCGTGGCGCGCACGACGGTCTTCGCGCGCGTCGGGCCGGAGCAGAAGGCGGCGCTCGTCAGTGCCGCTCAGAGAAACGGAGACGACGTTGCATTCCTCGGGGACGGCGTCAACGACGCGATCGCGCTGCGCGCCGCCGACGTGGGGATCTCGGTCGACTCGGCGGTCGACGTGGCGCGCGAGGCGGCCGACGTCGTCCTGCTCGAGAAGAGCCTCGGCACGCTCGCCGACGGCGTCGTCGAAGGGCGCCGCATCTTCGCGAACACGATGAAGTACGTCCTCATGGGCACGAGCTCGAACTTCGGGAACATGTTCAGTGCCGCCGGGGCTTCGCTCTTCCTCTCCTTCCTGCCGATGCTGCCGACGCAGATCCTGCTCAACAACCTGCTCTACGATGTCTCCGAGCTGACGATCCCGACGGACAACGTCGACGAGGAGCTGCTCCAGCGCCCCGAGCACTGGGACATCTCCTTCATCCGCCGCTTCATGATCTTCTTCGGGCCGATCAGCTCGCTGTACGACTTCGGCACGTTCGCGGTGATGCTGCTCGTGTTCCACGCTCACGCGCCGCTCTTCCGCAGCGGCTGGTTCGTCGAGTCGCTCGCGACGCAATCGCTTGTCGTCTTCGTCATCCGCACGCGCCGTGTGCCGTTCTTCTCGAGCCGGCCGAGCAGGGCGTTGCTGGCGACGACGCTCGCCATCGTCGCCGTCGCGATCGCACTGCCGTACTCGCCGGTCGCCCACGCGCTCGGCTTTCGGACGCTGCCGCTGCTCTTCCTCGCGATTCTCGGCGGGATGACGGTCACCTACCTCGCGCTCGTCGAGGCCGGCAAGTCGTTCTTCTTCCGCCACGAGCGGCGCGCCTAGACCCTCCTCAGGCTGCGCATTTGCCGCAATTCCGCTCCGCGCCCGCCCCGATGCGACCGGGCGGACCGAGGGCCACAGTTGAGCCATGGCGACCGTCGCCGAGCCCCCGAGGTCGGTTTTCGAGGAGTTGATGCCCCCGCTCGAGGCCGGAGAGGCGCTCGTGGAGGCGGACCGGTGCCTCGAGTGCGGGGGGCCGTACGCGGAGGCGCCGTGCGTGACGTCGTGCCCCGCGGGGGTCGACGTGCCGGCGTTCGTCGCGGCCGTCGCCCGGGGCGAGTCCGGCGAAGCGGCCCGGATCATCTTTGCCGAGAACCTCCTGGGCGGAACGTGTGCACGGGTCTGCCCGGTCGAGCTCCTCTGCGAGGGGGCATGCGTCCTGCACCACGAGGGGCGCAAGCCGGTCGCCGTCGGCCGCCTCCAGCGTTTCGCGAGCGACTACGCGCTCGCGGCAGGGGTGCCGCTCCGGAAGCGCGCGCCGCACAACTGGCTGCGCGTCGCCGTGATCGGCGCCGGCCCGGCAGGGCTTGTCTGCGCGGGCGAGCTCGCGGCCCTCGGGTACGCGGTCACCGTCTACGACGAGCGGCCCGAGCCCGGGGGTCTTGCGCGGTACGCGATCGCGCCGTATCGCCTGCTCGCCGAGCCTCTGTCGTCGGAGGCCCGCGTTCTCGCGGAGCTCGGCGTCTCGTTCGAGCTCGGCATGGCGATCGACTCGCGCGAGGCACTCGAGTACATCGCTGCCGACGCGGATGCAGTCGTGCTCGCGGTGGGCATGGGCCCGGACGCCGACGTTCACTACCCGGGCGACGACCTGCCCGGCGTCTGGGAGTCGCTGCCGTTCATCGAGGCGATCAAGACCGGGCACGTGCCCGACGTCGGTGAATACGTCGTGGTCGTCGGAGGCGGCAACACCGCAGTCGATGCCGCGCGGGAAGCCCGCCGCCTCGGTGCGGCCGAGGTGACGTTGCTCTACCGGCGGACCCGCGCGGAGATGCCTGCGTATCCGCACGAGGTCACCGAGGCACATGAGGAGGGCGTGCACCTCGAGTGGCTCACGGTGCCGCTCCGCTTCATCGGGCACGAACGCCTCCGCGGCGTCGAGTGCCGGCGCGCGCGGCTCGGCGCTCCCGACTCGAGCGGCAGGCGCCGCCCCGAGGAGATTCCCGGCTCCGAATTCCTCATGCGCGCCGACACGGTCGTGAAGGCGATCGGCCAGCGCCCGCGCGCGGAGTTTCTCGCGTGGATCGACGGGCTCGAGGTCGAGCGAGGAGGGATCGTCACCGATCCCGTGACCGGCGCGACGACGACGCCGAGGTACTTCGCGGCGGGCGATGCCTGCAACGGCGGCGCGACGGTGGTCGAGGCCGTGCGCGAGGCGAAGATCGCCGCGCGCGGCGTACACGAGTTTCTCGCCCGAGGTTGGGCATGAGAGAGATTCGCTGGCACGCTCGCGCCGGCCAGGGCGCGAAGACCGCGTCGCAGGTGTATGCGACCGCGCTGCTCCACGAAGGGCACAGCGTGCAGGCGTTCCCCGAGTACGGGCCCGAACGGCGCGGCGCGCCTCTTCGCGCGTACACGCGCATCGACGACAAGCCGATCCGCCGCCACGATGCAATCACGCATCCCGACGTGGTCGTCGTGCTCGAGCCCTCGCTCCTGCGCGAGGTCGACGTCGCGGAAGGGCTCGTGCCCGGAGGGATCGTGCTGCTGAACGCGGACACGCCGCCCGCAAGCCTTGCCGGCCTCGATGTCCGCTGTGTCCCCGCTGCGCGGATCGCGGGCGGCTCGAAGTTCGTGAACCTCGTGCTCGTCGGAGCGCTCGCCGCCACACTCGGCGACTCTGTCGACGCGGTCGCCGACGCCGCCGTGGAGGTACTCGGCGGGAAGGTCGCTCCCGACGACATCAGGACGGCCGTGCAGAAGGGATTCGCATGCCTGAGCTGACCGCGTGGGACGGACTTCCTCTCGGCGGGATCGCCCGGCCGGGCGAGGCGCCCCCGCTTCGCACCGGCGGCTGGCGCACCGGCGTGAAGCCGGCGGTCGCGCTCGACCTTTGCATCAATTGCCTGCTCTGTTGGCTGTACTGCCCCGACAGCGCGGTGAAGCTCGACGGCACGACGTTCGTCGGGTTCGAGTACGACTTGTGCAAGGGCTGCGAGCTCTGCGCGGTCGTCTGCCCCGTCGACGCGATCGCGATGGTCGAGGAGGACGATGGCGACTGAGCCCCGGATCCTGACCGGCGGCCAGGCGGTCGCCGAGGCGATGCGGCAGATCGACCCCGACGTCGTGCCGGTGTACCCGATCACTCCGCAGACGCCGATCATCGAGGGCTTCGCGTCGTTCGTCGCGGCGGGGCGCGCGCACGGCGAGCTCGTGAACGTCGAGTCCGAGCACTCGGCGATGAGCGCTGCGATCGGATCGGCGCTCGCCGGCGCACGGACGATCACCGCTACGTCGTCGCAGGGCCTCGCGCTCATGGCCGAGGTCGTGTACATCGCGGCGTCGATGCGCGCGCCGATCGTCATGGCCGTCGGCAACCGGGCGCTCTCCGGGCCGATCAACATCCACTGCGACCACTCGGACTCGATGCTCGTTCGCGACTCCGGCGTGATCCAGCTCTTTGCAGAGAACGCGCAGGAGGCATACGACCTGATGGTCATCGCGCCGCGCCTGGCCGAGCACCCCGACGTCATGCTGCCGGTCCTCGTCTGCCAGGACGGGTTCACGATCACGCATTCCGCCGAGCCCGTCTCCCTCCTCGCGGACGAGGTCGTGCGCGGGTTCATGCGTCCGTACCGGGTCGAGGCGCCGGTGCTCGACATCGCGCATCCGGCAACGCAAGGGCTGTTTGCGATGCCGGATTACTACTTCGAGCTGCGTCATCAGCAGCTCGCCGCGATCCACGCAGCGCTCGACGCCTTCGAGACGATCGCGTGCGAGTTCGGCGAGCTCGCCGGGCGCCGCTACCGGGCACTCGAGACGTACCGCGTCGAGGACGCGGAGCACGTGATCGTCTGCCTCGGGTCGACGGGCGGCACCGTCAAGGACGTCGTCGACGAGCTGCGCCTCGAGGGGGCGCGCGTCGGCGTGGTCGAGATCAGGTCGTTCAGGCCGTTTCCGCGCGAGCAGCTGCACGAGCTGCTCCGGGTCGTGCCCACCGTGTCGGTGCTCGATCGCGCCGACTCGCCCGGCGGCGCGCCTCCGCTCTTCGCGGACGTCGCAGGAGTCCGCGGCGGCGCCGAGTGTGAGCTGCGGAGCTTCGTCTACGGCCTCGGCGGCCGCGACCTGCACCCGGAGGAGATCCGGGAGGTCTTCGTGGACGCGTCGACGCCGGCCTACCTGGGCCTGAGAGGAGCGCCATGTCCCGTTTGAAGACGCTCGTCCGCAACGAGAACGGCACGCCGCCGCTCGGCGGCGGTCATGCGCTCTGTCAGGGATGCGGCGTGCCGATGGTCGTCCGCACCCTGATCGACAGCATCGAGACCCCGGTCGTCGTCGTAAGTGCGACCGGCTGTCTCGAAGTCGCGACGACGCGCTTTCCGAACACCGCCTGGAACGTGCCATGGCTGCACGTCGCATTCGAGAACGCCGCGGCGGTTGCCAGCGGCGTCGAAAGCGCGTACCGCGCGCTCGCGCGCCGGAACGGGCTGCCGCAGGAGGAGGATCTGACGTTCGTCGTGCTCGCCGGGGACGGCGGCACGTACGACATCGGCCTGCAGGCGCTCTCCGGCGCGCTCGAGCGCGGGCATCGCTTCATCTTCGTCTGTTACGACAACGAGGCGTACATGAACACGGGCATTCAGCGCTCCGGCGCGACGCCGTTCGGCGCCAACACGACGACGAGCCCGGCAGGCAGTGCGGCACTCGGCAAGGCGCAGAAGCGCAAGGACATGACGGCGATCGCCGTCGCCCATCACGTCCCATACGTCGCGCAGGCCGCGTCGTCCCACTGGCAGGACTTGAGCGAGAAGGTCGTGCGCGCTTCGCACGCGGGCGGCCCCGCGTTCCTGAATGTCCTCACGAACTGCCCGGTCGGCTGGGGGCATGAGCCTCGCGAGGCGATCGCGATCCTCAATGCCGCAGTCGACAGCTGCTACTGGCCGCTCTACGAGGTCGTCGACGGCGCCTACCGGCTCACGTACGAGCCGGAGCACAGGGTTCCGGTGGAGGAATGGCTGCGACCGCAGAAGCGGTTCGCGCATCTCTTCGCCGACGATGCGCACAACGTCCTCACGGAGGTCCAGGCCCAGGTCGACGCCGACTGGGGGGATCTGGTCGAGCGATGCCAGCGGTGAGCTTCGACGCACTGCCGCCGCGCGCGATGGCGCGCCGGGCGGAGGAGGTCGGGTGCGTCAAGGCCGGCATGTCGGCGGCGAACACGTTCGCGCTTGCTGTGCTCGCCGGCGCGTTCATCGCGATGGGCGCGATCTTCGCGACGACGGTTACTGCCGGAGGCGCGTCAATGCCGTACGGCGTCTCGCGCCTGCTCGGCGGGCTCGCCTTCTCGCTCGGCCTGATCCTCGTCGTCGTCGCGGGCGCCGAGCTCTTCACGGGCAACAACCTGATCGTGATGGCGTGGGCGAGCAGAAAGGTCTCGACTGCGCAGCTCTTACGCAACTGGGTGATCGTCTTCGCCGGGAACTTCGCAGGAGCGATCGCGACGGCGGGGATTCTCTTCGTCGGCAAGCAGTACACGTTCGGCAAGGGCGCGGTCGGCGAGCAGGCGCTCACGACCGCCACGGCGAAGACGGGGCTCGGCTTCGTCCAGGCCATCGCCCTCGCTGCGTTCTGCAACGCGCTCGTCTGCCTCGCGGTGTGGTTGAGCTACAGCGCGCGGAGTGTCGCCGACAAGATCCTCGCGATCGTGCCGCCGATCGCCGCGTTCGTCGCCGCCGGCTTCGAGCACAGCGTCGCGAACATGTTCTTCATTCCCATGGGGTTGTTCGTCAAGAGCGACTCGACGTTCGCCGCGCAGCACGCCGTGCCCGGCGTCGAGCACCTCACCTGGGGGCGGTTCTTCGCCGCGAATCTCCTGCCCGTGACGATCGGCAACGTGATCGGCGGCGCGGTGATGGTCGGGGCGATCTACTGGTTCATCTATCTGCGAGGTCAGGAGGAAGACGATGACGCGAGTGGCAATCAACGGCTTCGGCCGGGTCGGCCGGGCGGCGTTTCGCGCGGCCTACGAGTCTGACGCGGACATCGAGTGGGTCGCGGTCAACGACATCGCGGGCGCCGACGCCCTGGCGAACGTTCTCGCGCGCGACTCCGTGTACGGCGAGTTTCTGGGTGAGGTCGGCGCGCATGACGGTTCGATCTCCGTCGAGGAGCTCGAGCTCCCGGTCTTCACCGAGGCCGATCCGTCCGCTCTGCCCTGGGGGGAGCTCGGAGTCGACGTCGTCCTCGAGTGCACGGGTCGCTTCCGCACGCGCGCGGACGCCGCGAAGCATCTCGACGCCGGCGCGCGCAAGGTCATCGTCTCGGCGCCGATGAAGGACGCGGATGCGACCCTCGTGCTCGGCGTCAACTTCCCCGACGCGTACGACCCCGATGCCCATACGGTCGTCTCGAATGCGTCCTGCACGACGAACTGCCTGGCTCCCGTCGCGAAGGTGCTCCACGAGACCGTCGGCATCCGCCACGGCTCGATGACGACCATCCACGCCTACACGGGCGACCAGCGGCTCGTGGACACGCCCCACAAGGATCCGCGACGTGCGAGGGCAGCCGCCGTCAATCTCGTTCCGACCTCCACAGGCGCCGCGAAGGCGATCGGCCTCGTGATCCCGGAGCTCGCCGGGAAGCTGAACGGCTTCGCGATACGGGCGCCCATCCCGACCGGCTCGATCGTCGATCTCACGGTCGAGACGCTGCGCGAGACGTCGATCGACGAGGTCAATGCGCTCTTCCGCGCGCGCGCGAACGACATCCTCGCCTACAGCGAGGCGCCGATCGTCTCCTCGGACATCGTGAAGTCGCCGTACTCCGCGATCTTCGACGCGCCTCTGACCAGCGTCGTCGACGGCACACAGGTGAAGGTGCTGGCGTGGTACGACAACGAGTGGGGCTATTCGACGCGTCTCGTCGAGCTCGCGCAGCTCGTGCTCGCCCGCGTTCCCGTCGCGGCGTAGCTGCGGAGAACCCGTAATTGCGATCAGCGCGGCCACCGATAGTGGCCGCGCTCGCCTGGGCGATCGGCGGGCGAAAGGAAGGTGAGTCGAGTGACACTCACTCGGAAGGATTTCGCCGCGACCGTCCTGACCGCGCTCGCGGTGCTTGCGTTCGCCGCAACGCATCAGGGCTGGAACGTCTGGTTGATCGGCGGTGGCCACCGCTGGGCCGCAGGGGCGATCGTGGTCCTCGGATCCTTCGCGTGCGGGCTCGGCTCGCCCGGAAAGGACGCTGCCACGAGGTTGCTGACGCTGCTCGGCGTGGTGGCCGGGGTGCTCGCCGTGGTTGCGATCGTCACCGGGTCACTGACGGTGCTCTCGCTGCTCATCGCCGTCATCGTCCTGCTCTGGGCAGCGTCGCTCACGCGTCACGCCTGGCACGCGGGCGCGAAGCTCGCGTAGCCGAAAAGCGATGCGCATCCACAAGGAGGGAACCATGATCAAGCAGCGCTATGCCGCCCCGGCGGCCCTCACCGCGCTCGCCGCGGGTACGATCGTCCAGCGCGCGCGCAAGCAGCGCAAGGCGCGCACACAGATGCACGGCTGCCGGCGGCTCGCGCGGAGGCCGCACCGCTAGCGCCGGGCGCCGCTCAGGCGCGGGCCACGCCGACGCCCTCGCGAATTGCCGCGCGTGCAACCGCGGCGGCGATCGCGGGGGCGACGGTGCGGTCGAACACGCTCGGCAGTATGAAGTCGGCCTCGAGGTGGTCGGGAGGCACGACGTCGGCGAGCGCGAGTGCGGCCGCGAGCTTCATTCCCTCGGTGATTGCCGTCGCGCGCACGTCGAGCGCGCCGCGGAAGAGGCCGGGGAAGGCGAGGACGTTGTTGATCTGGTTCGGGTAGTCGGAGCGTCCGGTGCCGATCACGGTGACGAGACCCTCGATCTCCTCCGGCGTGACCTCCGGCGTCGGGTTTGCCATTGCGAACACGATCGCGTCGTCCGCCATCGTGCGGATCCCGTCGACGCTGACCGCGCCCGGCCCGGAGAGGCCGATGTAGACGTCTGCGCCTGCGAGCACGTCGTCCGCAGATCCGTGCACGAGTCGCGGATTCGTCTCGGCCGCGAGGGCCGCGGTGAACGGATCGAGACCCGGGAAGCCGGCATAGAGCGCACCCTGCTTGTCGCAGCAGATGATCTCGCCCGCACCGGCGGCTGCAAGCATGCGCGCGGTCGCCGATCCGGCCGCTCCGGCGCCGGTGACGACCACGCGGACATCCTCGAGCCGCTTGCCGACGACGCGCAGCGCGTTCTGTAGCGCGGCGAGGACGACGATCGCCGTCCCGTGCTGGTCGTCGTGAAGCACCGGGATGTCGAGCAGCTCGCGAAGCCGCGCCTCGATCTCGAAGCAGCGCGGAGCTGCGATGTCCTCCAGGTTGATGCCGCCGAATCCCGGAGCGATCGCGACCACGGTTCGCACGATCTCGTCGGGGTCGGTGGTCGAGAGGCAGATCGGCCAGGCGTCGACGTCTGCGAATTCCTTGAACAGGATCGCCTTGCCTTCCATCACGGGAAGGGCAGCCTCCGGGCCGATGTCGCCGAGCCCGAGCACGGCGGTGCCGTCGGTGACGATCGCGACCGCGTTGCTCTTGCTCGTCAGGCTCCAGACCTTGTCCGGGTCGTCGGCGATGGCGCGGCAGGCGCGGGCGACGCCCGGCGTGTACGCCATCGAGAGGTCGTCGGGCGTCTTGAGGGGAACCTTGGAAGCGATCTCGAGCTTGCCGCCGCGGTGACGCAGCAACGTGCGGTCGGCCACTTGCTCGACTTCGATGCCGTCCTGCGCGCTCACCGCCTCCGTGATGCGGGCGATGTGCTCCTCGTCGACCGCGAGAATCGTCACGTCTCGAACCTTCTTGCCGTGCTCGAGCCGGACGAGGTCGATCGCATCGAGCAGTCCACCGGCCTCGCCGATCGCCGCGGCCATCCGCGCGAACGCGCCTGGGCGGTTGTCGAGGTGCACGCGGAGCGTGGCGCTGAACGCAGCCGAGGTGTGCGGCGTGATCACCTTTCGAGTGTGCCGGGACGCCGTGTCGGCCGCATCCGCGCGGCTACCGGGAGGTGTTGCGGGAAAGCCGCAGCCGGAATCGGGGTCTCCGGCGACGAACGGGAACGCGGCCTGTCATACCTTCGGGCTACCGATTCCGACAAGGAGGTAGAAGTGAGCCCGCGTGCGCCGAGACAGCAGCGTTCCAGTTCGACCGTTTCCTACAAGGACGCTCTGTTCGGCGTCACCGCGCTCCTGCTCGGGCTGCTCGTCGCGGTCCTGGGCGTCTTCGCCTTGATGATGTGGCTCGACGCGCGCAACGCCCGGCACGACAGCGCCGCTGACGCCAAGACCGCGACAGTGTCCGGAATGAATACGAGCTCGTCGGCGAACCTCGGTGCACTGGCGAGCTACGCAGACGCCGCACCGGCAAACGCGGACGAGCTCGCCACCGCCCACAAGGCATATCCAGCCGTGCTTCCGGCAGCTCCTGCCGGGGCCGTCGCCGACGTGCATCTCCTCCTCACCGATCGGACCGTGGAGATCGCCCCCGGCGTCAAGTACTCGGCTTGGGCCTGGGCAGGGGGTGCGCCGGGACCGGTGATCCACGTTCGCCAAGGACAGCTCGTGAAGATCACGCTGACGAACAACGGTGCGATTCCGCACTCCGTCGACTTCCACGCCGCCCGCATTGCGCCGAACCGCGCGTTCGCCGACGTCTTCCCCGGCAAGTCGGTCAGCTACACGTTCCGTGCCAACGATCCGGGCGTGTTCATGTACCACTGCGGCACGAAACCGGTCTTGATGCACATCGCCAATGGCATGTACGGGGCGATCGTCGTCGAGCCGAAGCCGGGAGTGCTGCCGAAGGCCGACAAGAACTACGTCCTCGTCGCGAGCGAGTGGTACCTCGACTCCGACGGGCTGAGCAAGCCGGCGCAGTTCAACATGGCGAAAGCGCACGCGCGCCAGCCGGACTGGATGACCTTCAACGGCTACGCCGGCCAGTACGTCAAGCATCCCCTGACTGCGAAGCCGGGTGAGCTGGTGCGCTTCTGGGTCGTCGACGCCGGCCCGTCGCTCGACACCGACTTCCACATCGTCGGGACGATCTTGAACACGGCCTATGCGTTCGGCGACATGAATCCCGCCGACGCGCTGCACAACGTGCAGACCGTCACCGTTCCCGCGGGCGGCGGCGGCGTCTTCGACGTCAAGATCGACGAGCCCGGTCTCTACCCGTTCGTCTCACACGCGTTTGCCGCCGTCGACCAGGGCCAGGTCGGCCTCTTGAAGGTCGGCAACGTCAAGGGGACGACGAGCCACTAGCCACGTAGGGAGACAATCGACTCCCGTATCCTCTTGCCCCTGGACGTCGCGCTCTTCATCGCATGCTTCAACGACACGCTCTATCCCGCGACGGGACGGGCGGTCGTCCGGCTCCTCGAGCGGCTCGGGCACACGGTCTCGTTCCCGCTCGAGCAGAC
>JBGPLW010000043.1:0-12482 GCA_041486645.1 Gaiellaceae bacterium
GCGCAACTTCACGATCGAGCCCGGGTCCGCGTGGAGCCGCCTGATCCAGGTCCAGGGCTTCGGCCAGCGCTACGTCGACGCGGGCGGCGCGACGCTCGGCACCGTTTCGATCACGGCGAACGCGATCTCGCGTTTCATCACCTTCACGGTCCCGAAGGCGTCGCTCGGCACGCCCGGGCCGGGCTGGGCGTTCACGGTCGTCCTCACCGGGCAGGACGGCTTCAGCAGCGACCAGGCCCGCGGCTTTCAGCCGACGCCGCAGGACTTCCAGTTCGGCGTCTGTGCGAGCGCGAGCGGCGACGCGCACTGCACGGTCAACCCGGCCACGGTCCCGAAGGCGGTCGACGTGATCGTGCCGCCGGGCGTGTCGCAGTCGGACGAGCTCGACTACACGCTTCACAACCCCGTCACGCTGACCGGCGTCACGATCCCGTAGCTCGCGCGGGCGTCGCGTCCCGCGCAACGGAATGAGGAGGGGTGGCTCGCGCCGCCCCTCCCGTCACCTGACGTGTTGTAGAGCTACGGAACGATCGGCATCCCGATGCAGGAGTGCGCTGCATCGCTGCCGCCGCCCATCGCGCTCACGTATGCGCCGTGGTTCTTGTAGGTCGTGATCGACGCGATGTTCCACGTGATCGCGAACATCGACTCGTTCCACGTGTAGCCGGGGATGAACGACGTGTAGATCGCGGTGAACTTCAGCTTGCCGTCCACGAGCGTGCCCGTGATCGTCTCCGTCGCACCGCCGGCTTGGGTCGAGCCGTGCCCGGTGCCGGCGAACGCGCCGTTGGCACCGCACGGGTTCGCCCACACGATCGTGAACGTGTGGACGAAACCGGGGTAGGCGGTCAGCGACACGGTCAGCGTCGCCGTCGGCTGGTGGCGCGGCACGTCCGCCGAAGCGGATGACACGCCGACGGTCGCAGCCAGGACGAGTGCCACGACGGACGCGATGAGGAGCGTGTACCTCTGCATGTTTCCCTCCCCGCAGTTGTTGGAGCCACACGCACCACGCGTGGCGAAGCCGCCGATCGAGGCGGCCACGCGCAGCACGCCCCGAGATCCCCTCGACAGTGGGCCGCGAGATCAGGGTTTCAACGGATGTCGTCGTGCGCGAGCGGTAGCCCTGCTCGTGCCCAGGACCGGATGCCGCCCTTCAGGTTCTCGACCTGATACCCCGCCCGACCGAGCGTCTGTGCTGCGACGGCGCTTCGGTGGCCGCTCGCGCAGACGGCGATGATCGTCCTGTCGTTCGGGAGCTGGTGGAGGCGACTTCCGAGTTGTGTCAGCGGCAGGTTGAGGGAGCCGCGGATGTGGCCGTGGCGCCATTCGGCGGGCTGGCGGACGTCGACAACGTGCACGGTGCGGTCGGCGAGGCGCTCGGCCACGGTTTGAGCGTCGATGCCCTTCGTCCGGGTGAATAGCCCCACGACTCAGGCCTTCGCCGCGCGCTCGACGACAGCGGCGAGCTTGTTGCGGACGTCACCGGCGATCGGTGCGAGCTCTTCGTTGCCGACGATCGAGAGCATTCGTTCGGCGTCGATCGCCGCAATGTGCGTTTGCCCGTCGCGCGTGTAGACGACGACATTGCACGGCAGCAGCACTCCGAGCTCCGGCTCGGCTTCGAGCGCCCGGTGAGCGAGTGCCGGGTTGCAGGCACCGAGGATCAGGTACGGCTCGCCATCGACGTCGAGCTTCTGCTTCAGCGTCGCCTGTACGTCGATCTCGCAGAGGACCCCGAAGCCCTCGACCGTGAGCTCTTCGCGGACCCGCTCTGCGGCTTCGGCGAAGCCGAGTTCCGTCGTCGTGCTCAGCGTGTAGCTGGTTGCAAGCATTCGCATTCCTCCTCGAGGTAGCGGCGGCGCGCTTTGGCCGCCTTCAGTCGGTGCGCGCCGGCCTCCGCGGGGACAGCGATGTGTTCGTCGAGGTAGCGATGAATCGCGTCCTCGCCGATTGCGATCGTTCCATCCTCGAGCCGGAGCGCGGGGATCGCGTCGGAGCCCGTCGCCTGCCGCAGGGTCACCCGCTGTTCTTTGTCGACAGGGACCTGGCGGGTGACGTAGTCGATGCCGAGCTCGGTCAGTCGCTCGCGGATACGTCGCGAGGCAGGGCACCATTCGGTCTGCCAGAGCTCGAGCATCAGCTGCCGCTGCCGGCCATGAGCTCGCTGAGTGTTCGGAGCTGTTGCTGCACGGATCCGCAGACGTCTTCACAGAGCGTGAAGACCGCCTCGTCGATGATCCGGTAGTAGACGCGGTTCCCCTCTTTGCGCCGACCGAGCATGCCGACCTCGGTGAGCACCGCGAGGTGCTTGGAGACGTTCTGCTGTGAGGCCGAAAGCGCGTCCGAGAGCTCGCCGACGGTTGCCTCGCCGTCGCGGAGCTGGTCGAGCAGCCGGATCCGCATCGGCTCGCCGAGCACGCGGAAGCGGCGGGCGATCAACTCGGCCAGATCGTCGGGAAGCGGATGGGGTAACGGCATCAACTGGCTCCTTCGGGAATAAACTAATTAGTTGTATAGTTGTATAGCACAACCGGTGTCTACCCCCCGCTGAGAGGAGTACAGGAGAGATGGATGTGACAACCGAGTCGTTCGACCGTGAGGTGCTCGAGCGCTCGCGCGAGCTGCCCGTGGTCGTCGATTTCTGGGCCGCCTGGTGTGGCCCCTGCCGGACGCTCGGCCCGACGCTCGAGCGGCAGGCCGGGGAGCGTGCCGGCGAGTTCGTGCTTGCGAAGGTCGACGTCGACGCGAACCCTGAGCTCGCGCGCCGCTACCAGATCCAGGGAATCCCGGCCGTGAAGGCGTTCCGAGACGGGGAGGTCGTGCGCGAGTTCGTCGGCGCACTGCCACCGGCGGCGGTCGCACAGTTCCTCGACGAGTTGACCGGCCCCTCTGCGACCGAGCGGCTCATCTCCGAGCTGCAGGCATCCGGCGAGCTACCTGAGGTGGTCACAGCGCTCGAGCAGGGCGAGCACGAACATGCCTTCGAGTTGCTGCTCGAGGAGATCGCGAAGGCCGAGGGCGAACGCCGCGAACTGCTGCTCGGCCTCACCGTCACCCTGTTCGGAGACCTTGGCCATGAGCATCCGGTGACGATGCGCTACCGGCGGCGGCTCGCCGCCACCCTCTTCTGATGACGGCCAACACCCCGACGACCACTGCGCTCAGGACGAAGGAGTTCCACTTTCCGCTCTCGGTCGAATGGACCGGCGCGCGCCGAGTTACCGCGTACGTGGAAGGCAAGCCGCCGATCGAGATCACCCCGCCACCCGTCTTCCGCGGTACCGATCCCTCCACCTGGAGCCCGGAAGACTTCTTCGTCGCAGCGGCGGCCTCGTGTCTCGCCGTCACCTTCACCGGTCTGGCGGCACGCGCAGGGCTCACCTACACGAGCCTGAAGGTCGACGCCGACGGCGTCGCCGGCACGCGAGCCGATGGCCGCTTCGGCTTTACGCGGTTGCTGCTCCGGCTCGAGATCGAAACCGAGCCCGCAGACGAGACCCAGGCGCACGCACTCGCGGAGAAGGCGGAACGGACATGCCTTGTGTCCGCCTCGCTCGACCTACCCGTCGAGACCGTGATCGACGTGAGAGGGACGAACGCCAACGCTGACCGTCACCCCACCGCGGCTGGTTAGCTGAAGAACTCTCCGCGGGTTTCCACGCTTGCGGGCCATATCCCTCGCGGGCATGCTCGAGCGTATGCCGGCAGCGGGAAGAGCGGCCTTGGATCTCGACCAGCGGCCCATCCTCGTCTTCTGGGAGACGACGAAGGCGTGCGGTCTGGCCTGCCGTCATTGTCGCGCCTCAGCGATCTCTGAGTCGCTGCCCGGCGAGCTGAAGACGGCTGATGCCGTCCGGTTCGTCGATAGTCTCGCCGGCTTCGGGATGCCCCGCCCGGTCCTGGTCGCCACGGGCGGCGACGTGCTCTTGCGTCACGACCTCGATGTGATGGTCGAGCGCGCGCGCGCGTTGAAGGTGCCGGTTGCGCTCGCACCGAGCGTGACGCCGCTGCTGACGGACGAGCGGGTGGCCGAACTGCGCCGCGCGGGTGTGAAGGTCGTTTCGATCAGCCTCGATGGTGCGACGCCCGCGACGCATGACGGCGTACGCGGGGTCGAGGGCCACTTTGCGGAGACGGTCGCAGCGCTCCGAAGGCTTCGCGGGGGCGGGTTGACCGTGCAGGTGAACACGGTCGTCATGCGCGATACGGTGGAGGAGCTGCCGGCTGTTGCGCGGATCGTGAAGGAGTCGGGCGCGTCGATCTGGGAGGTGTTCTTCCTCGTCCGGGTCGGGCGCGGTCGTGCACTTGGCGAGCTGACGCCGGCGGAGAACGAGGACGTCTGCCACTTCCTCGTCGACGCCTCCCGCTATGGATTCGTCGTCCGCACCGTCGAGGCGCCGTTCTTCCGCCGCGTTGTCGCTTCGCGGAAGGACGACCTCGGGGACGCACGCGTCGGCGCGACCTACGGGCTCGGCCCCCTCTACGCGCAGCTCGCCGCTGCGCTTCGGGCCGAGCTCGGTGAGCCCACGTCGTCACTGCGGGCGCAGACGAAGGGCACGCGCGACGGGAAGGGGATCGTCTTCGTCGGCCACGACGGAGAGATCTATCCGTCCGGGTTCCTGCCTCTCTCACTCGGCAACGTCAGAGACGACGAGATCGTCCGCGTCTACCGCGAGCACCCGCTCTTGCGCCGGATCCGAGCGGCCGACTTCGGCGGCCGCTGCGGGAGGTGCCGGTACCGGGAACTCTGCGGCGGCTCGCGCGCCCGCGCCTACGCATCTGCCGCCGATCCGCTTGCTGAGGACCCGGCCTGCGGCTATCAGCCCGGCTAATCAGCGGAAACCCCGATGGCGTCCGCGCGAACGCGGGTGAACAATCGAAGCCTCATCGCCGAACTGCTCACAACGCGAGCGGAGGTTGCGCGATTGCGGTCCCGAGCGACACGGTTGAGTCCCCAGCCCTGGCCCTGGGTCGGACGGCCGCGCGTCCTGATCGAGCACCCCGACGATTCGGCGGGCTTGGCTCTCGCGTCGATCCTGCGACAAGCCGGATACGCGGTCGCTGTCTGCCCGGGGCCCGAGGAGTCGGAGCATTGCCCACTGACCGGGCCGGAAGGATGCGCGGTTGCCCACGGCGCCGACGTCGTGGTCTCGAGCCTCGGCTTCGAGCGGCCCGAGGCGAGAGAAGTGCTGCAGGCACTCCGGCTGCGCCGCCCCGAAACGCCGCTCATCGTCGAGATTCCTCCGGGCGATACCGCCGAGTGGCAGGACGTGCTCGAGGGGTGCGACGTGATCGTGTCCCCCGTTGTTCCTGAAGAGCTCGTGGCCTGCGTTCGCGCCGCGCTTGCCAAGAGCCATCCCGAGCCTGCGACTTAGCATGCGCAACCCGTTTCGTAGCGAAGTCGAGGCCTTTCACTTCCTTCTGCTCACAGTCGTGGCCGCCGCGGCGGTCGCGCTGGCAAGTCTCTTGGGCGGCCCCTGGGCTGGTGTGCCGACCTGGGCTGCCGTGACAGGTGCGGCTGCCCTCCTCTACCTGAGACGGGGACAGGTGGAGCGCTCGGTGAGGACCGCGCCGGCTCACGTCGGCGCCGAGGACGAGCGGCGGATCCTCGTGGTCGCGAACGAGACGCTGGCAGAGGTGAGTCTGGCCGAGGAGATCGAGCGGGCGGCGGCGGGATATCGCAAGCAGGTGCGCGTCGTCTGCCCCGCGCTCACCTCACCCGTTCGTCATTGGGTCTCCGATCTCGACGGCGCGAGGGCCCAGGCCCAGCAGCGGCTCGACCAAACCCTCAGCCAGCTCCACGCGGTCGGCATCGAGGCCCAGGGTGAGATCGGAGACGAGGATCCCCTGCGCGCGATCGAGGACGTGCTGCGCACGTTCGGGGCAGACGAGATCATCATCTCCACGCGCCCCGAAGGGCGCTCGAACTGGCTCGAGCGCCACGTCGTGACCCGGGCTCGCGAGCGTCTCGCTCTGCCGATCACCCACATCGTGATCGACACCGAGAGCCGCTCGTAAGTATTTCGAGGCAAGGCGCTTCCGTAGTCGCACCGATGCAGGTGCGATTGCCGGTCGCGACGGTGCTCGCGCTCATCCACGCCGCGAGCGGCGAGCTGCAAGCCAAGCGCCTCTCCGCCGCGGAAATCGAATCAGCTCTCGTCGCGTCCGTGCTCGGCGCGCTCGGTGCGACCACCGGCTCGATTCGTCACAAGGCCGCGGCCTCAGAAGCTTGAGGCGGTGATGACTCCGCCGGCGATCTCGGCGGAATCGCTCACCTGCCACTGCGCCTGTATGCGTCTCCTCGCACCGGTCGCCAGCCGGCAGGTCGCAGCGAAGGCGGTCGGGTGTACCGTCGTCACCCTGCCGATGCAGAGTTCCCCGCTCGGGAGGTATTCCATCTGGAACGAGGTCCTGAGCAGCTTGCGCGGGGTGATCAGGAGGTCGGCGCGGAGGAGCACGTTCTGCTGCCCGCTCCCCTGTCCGACCATCGAAACGATGCCGCGGCTGACGCCGCTCAGCTGAGTGATGCGACCGGTGAGCTGCTCGCTGAAGCTCGCGGCATTCCAAGGCCGCGGCTTGAACCGGAACGGCCCGGTCGCAAGCCCGACGACGAGCAGCACCGCGGCGACTCCCGCGATACCGGCGACAGGGGCCGTCCATGATCCGGCACGCGCGCGTGTTGCGCGCCACACGATCGCGGCCGACACTGCGAAGACCGCGGCTGCATACATGCCGAGCGCCCAGGGGGCGTTCCGGTCCGTGCCGCTGCCGATGCCGTGAACCGTGGCGGCGCTCCACACCGCGAAGTTGAGATAGTGCGCGCGCCGCCAGAACGTGTACGGCAGCCGCAGTCTGTAGTGGTTCGTCACGGCAAGCGCGATCAGAAGCTCTGCGGCCGCGATGCCGAGGCCGACCCAGATCGGCCGGTAGCGCGAGATGAAAGGCACGACGAGCGACTGCAGAGAGAACGGCAGCCACGAGTCGACGGCAACCGTCACCACGTGGATCGTCACGAAGCTCCCGACGAGGAGGCCGCCGAAGCGGTGCACGTCTTCGAGGGTGAAACGAGGCCAGCGGGCGAGCGGCTTCTTGGCAGCCATCGTCAGTCCGAGCAGCACGACTCCGCTCAGCAGAAGGTACGCGGTGAGGCCGGCAGCCCGGGCGGCGTACCAGTCGATCGGGCTCGAGGTCAGGTGCACGCGGCGGCTCGCTCGAGGTTCCGCTGCCATGCGTGGTTCACGACGACGTCGTCGTCGGCCGTGACGAATCGTCCCGGCAGGCCGCGCACGTCGAGCCAGGACGCCCCGTCCGAGCCGAGCAGGAACGCGGCTTTTGCTGCGACGTCGGCGCCTACGCACGTGAGGCCGCACACGGTGACCTGCTCCCACGGTGACGAGGACGGGGCTCCCGTGCGCGGATCGATCAGGTGATGCTGCACCGTGCCGCCGCGAACCCAGCGGCGCCGGTCGGTGCCGCTCGTGGCGAGTGCGCCGCGGACGAGCCTCACGGTTCCGCCGCGGGGAAGCGCCACGACGAGCGTGCCGCGCACGGCGAGGTCACCTCCGGCCGAAACGAACCCTTCTCCGCTGAGCAGCGCGAGCGCGTCGTCGACGGTCCGGCTCTTGACGACGCCGTTCAGGTCAAGTTGGACGCCTCTCGGGACGACGACTGATCGCCCGTCGAGCCCAACGGTCTCACGCGTGCTTCGCTCGACCGGTGACGACGATCGGGGATCGCCGCCGAGTGCTGCGAAATCGGCGTCGTATCCGGCGGCAACGAGCTCCGCTCCGAGCGTCGGGTCGACGAGGCCGTCGGTCTCCCGCGCCGCCTCGAGCGCGAGGCCGAGCATGTGCGCGAACTCCTGCGAGACCCGAACGGACGCTCCGGCGGCCGCATTCACGCGGTTGAGCTCACTGTCCGGGTTGAAGCGGCTGAAGGCCCGGTCGCGCGCGGCGAACAGGCGCTCGATCGCGGCACGTTCAGGCCCGGATGCGCCGGCAACCACGACCTCGCAGCCCATCGACCGGAATGTGTACGGCTCGCCCATCGAGTCAGGACGTGCTCGTCGCGGCATCGGGCGGCGCGGTCGCGGGCGCGAGGATCCCTGCCTGCAAGAGATTCTGGCGAACGACGCGATACAGCGGCTGCGGGATCGAGAGGTCGCGAACAGGGTGCTTCGCGTGGCCTGCGTACGTGATCCGCGCGAGAGCCATCGACGCGCCGACGCTCACGATCGCAGCCGCGCCGATGCCGAGCTTCGCCGTGTGGGCTCGACGGCGGGCCGAAGCGTGACGGGAGGATTCCGCGTCCGGGCGTGCCCGCGGTGGAGAGTGCTGCACCTGCCTTGCGGCGGCGCGCTTGCGCCCCTTCGCGCGGGCCCGATTCGATCGACTCATCGGCAGTGCGAGCCTAGGACCTTCGGATGAGACCCTGATGAGAGGCCGGGCACCGCCGCCTCGTTCGGCTAGATCGTCACGACTGCGTGCTGATGATCAGCGACGGCTCTTCCGGCACCAACTGATGGGCGCGAACGTGCTCCGCGCGCAGCGGCCGTGCCGTGAGCTTCGTGGGCTGTACGCGGCGCCCGCGCTCCGACCGGAGCTGCCTCTTGCCGGTCCGGGGGAGGAGGCGGTGGAGGTTCGCTCCGGCCAGACATGTGACCGTGGCGACGACGGCGCTCGTTGCGCCGAGTGTCGTCCACGTGACGATGAATGCAAATCCGAGCACACCGAAGAAGTACCTGCGCAGCTGCTGCTCCATCACGACCTCCGGGTTGCGACGTGGGGCTGTCACTCTTCGCGCATCTTGGACGGGATCCTTGATTCACGGTCTCGCTCGAGCACGCCTTTCATCCGCCTTTCACATCACGGCCGTAGGTTGCAGAAGTGGCAGCCAGCCAGCGTCGGCGTGGCGAGGAACGATTGCTGCGCCGGAAGCGCCGCCGGACCACCGTCCTCGTCGCCGCAGCTTTTGCCCTCGTCCTCGGTGTCGGGCTCACGAACCGTCACTCGAGTCACGCGTCGGCGGTCGCGGCCGTCACCGCATCGAAGCGGCACGTGATAGATCTCGCGCCGCCGGGGCCGATCCCGGGGTACCTGCTGATCGCCGACCGCGGCAACGACCGGATGCTGCTCGTCGACAGCGCGAAGCACGTCTACTGGCGGTACCCGGCACCCGGCGCGTCACTCGCGATGCCGTTCCGCTTCGGCGACGACACGTTCTTCGGGCCGAGACACGACCGGATCATCTCCAACCAGGAGGACCAGCACACGATCCAGATCATCTCGTTTCCCGGCCGGCGCATTCTCTGGCGGTACGGCCACGTGAACCAGAGGGGCTCGGCGAACGGGTACCTGAACACGCCCGACGACGCGTACCTCCTGCCGAACGGGCTCGTGACCGTCGCCGATGCTTACAACTGCCGCGTGCTCTTCATCAATCGTGCTCACGACGTCGTCCGCCGCTATGGGACGAACGGCGTGTGCCGGCACGCACCCCCGTCCGAGCTCGGTCCGATCAACGGCGCGACGCCGCTGCCCGACGGCGGCACGCTCGTCAGCGAGATCAACGGTTCATGGGTCGACGACATCGGGCCGGACGGAAAGCTCCGGTGGACCGTGCAGGCTCCGGTGTCGTATCCGTCCGACCCCCAGCTCCTCGATCACGGTCGCATCCTGCTCGCCGACTACGCGCGGCCGGGGCACGCTCTGATCATGACGACGCACGGGCGGGTGCTCTGGCGGTACGGCCCGTCCTCCGGGCCGGGAGAGCTCGATCACCCGTCACTGGCGTTCCGGATCGCCCCGGGGTTGATCGCGATCAACGATGACTACCGCCATCGAGTCGTGCTCGTCGATGTTCACACGAATCGCATCGTCTGGCAGTACGGTCACACCGATCGTCCAGGGCGGGGCCCTGGTTACCTCAACACACCGGACGGGCTGGACCTCCTGAAGACGTCGGACGCGCAGCGCGTGCCCGTGCTCCGCGCGCTCCTTGCACGATCTGCGCCCGCGTCCATGCGCCCGACCCGCGCGTCGCGGACGGCGAGGCCGCAGTTCGGGATCCGCCCCGCGGGCTACCGGCTGCCGGCACCGGTGCAGCGTGCCGTAGCTGCCGCCACTGGCACGTCGCTCATTGTGGGAGGCGGGCTCGACGCCTCTGGGGTGTCGACGAGCGGCATCTTCCGGCTCGATCCTGCGTCGGGCCTCCTGACGCGGCTGGGCTCTGTTCCACATCCGTTCCACGACGCCGCCGCAGGTCTGATCGGGCGCCGCCTCTTCGTCTTCGGCGGCGGCGCGGATCGAAGCAGTGCGAGTGTTCAAGTCTTCGATCTCGCGACCGGTCGCGGCTCGGTCGCGGGGCAGCTGCCGCACCCGCTCTCGGATACTGCGTCCGCGACGGTCGGTAGCACCGTGTATCTCGTCGGCGGGTACGACGACGTCCGTCCTCGCGCGGAGATCTACGCCACGACCGACGGCGTCCACTTCCGTCTCGCCGGCCGTCTTCCGCACGGCCTCCGTTACGCCGCGGTCGCAGGTCTGCGTGGCCGGCTCGTGATCGCCGGTGGCGTCGACGCAGGTGGCCCGACCGCCGACGTGTACGCGTTCGATCCCGGTACGGGGCGCGTCACGCGGATCGGATCGCTTCCGGTCCCGCTTGCACACGCGAGCGCAGCGACGATCGGCGGCAGCGTTTACGTCGCAGGCGGGCTCGACGCGGGTGGTCGCACGTTGGCCGGTGTCACCCGGGTCGACCCTGCGAACGGCACGATCGAACGTTTGCCGGGAAGCGCACCCATCGCCGACGCCGCGGTCGCCCAGGCGGCGCATGTGGCCTACCTCGTCGGAGGGCGCACGAACGGTCGGGCAGTTGCCACCGTGCGGGTGCTCGGCGGCGGCTAGCCGGAGCGCCTCGGGACGTAGAGGAAGACCGCCCCTGCACGCGACACTTCCGTGCGCGCGTCGAATACGAAGGGCGCGCCACTTGACGGCAGGTTGTACTCGCCGACGTCGAAGTGTCCATCCGGATCCACGGATGTCACATACGCGATGTGCCCGGAGCGTGTGAGCCTCGGCCACACCGCAACCGCGCCGACGCGCGGGCGGTCTCCGACGGGGATGTCGCGCAATCGCGCAACGTGCGGCCAGTTCCGCGCGTCCATCGCGCCGGGCACGAACCAGTCCGTTCGCTGTCCGTTCGCGCTGAGAGCCCACGCGACGTAGGAGGTGCAGTTGCAGACGTACATGTGCCAGCGGTCGACGCCTTTTGCGACCCCCGCCGCCGGGCACCGAGCGGCATAGGGATACCCGAAGGCGATGACGCCCGCCGCGGAGGCGCCGGCGGTCGCGAGGGCGGCGGCTACGGCAAGGCTCGTGCAGAGTGTGCGCACCGCTGAAGTATCACGCTCTGTCCCTGTCTATCGGAGGATGTTCACCGCGCGGGCCACGACCATGACCGCGAGGGTGAGGCTGATCGTCGACTGGACGAGCATCAGCATCTTCGCCCATCGGCTCAGCGGCATCGTGTCCGTCGGGCTGAATGCGGAGGCGTTCGTGAACGAGACGTAGAGGTAGTCGATGAAGGTCGGCTGCCACACGGTCGGAAAGAGCACAGGGTCGGCCTGCTGTGGGAAGAGGAAGTCCCGCTCCTCGATGGTGCACGTCCGCCGGGATACCGGCCCGCCTGCGTCGAGCTGCCAGAACCAGAGAGCGAAGACGAGGACGTTGACGCACCACATGTGAACCGCAGCGCGGAGCAGCGGTGACGCTACGACCTGTCCGCCGTTGACGAGCACGTGGACGAGCAGCGCGATCGACAGGGCGTTCGCGGCGGTGACAACGGCGATCATGGTGAGCGAGAGCACGCGTCGGCCAACGTGCACGTCGCGCGACGACCAGCCGAATGCCTGTATGACCCGGCCGTGCGGGACGCTCACGAGCAGTGCGACGAGCAGCAGGACGGTGAGACCGGGGACGATCCAGCGGACGACGGCGAACACGCCTGACGACGGACCGATGATGAACTTGCCGGGAAGCGTCGCGTAGAGAGTTGCTGCAGTCAGAATCGCGGCGGAAGGCCAGAGCGGCGACTCGCCGAGCTCGTCGGTCGGTACGAGCTGATCCCGGAGCGTCCGCGGAGGCGGTGTCGGTTGCGGTGTCACGCCCGCGAGCCTACTTCCGCTGCTTGCCACTTGAGCTACCGGCTCGTAACTCAAGGGCCCTGAACTCGTTGCGTTCCGGCGCTGCCAACGCGGAACGTTGCGATCTCGCCGGGGGCGAGCTCGAGCCCACCCGTCGCGTCGGCTTCCTCGTCGAGTCTGATGCGCTCGGCTTGTACGCCGCGCAGTTCGAGCCGCTCCGCTGTGGCGTTCGGGTTGAAGACGCGAAGCACGACGCCGTCGCCGGTCTCGGCGCCCTTCAGGCAGCTGAACACGATGTCGCCGTCGACGGCGAGCGGCGGCTCGAACGGATCGCCGA
>JBGPLW010000044.1:0-12283 GCA_041486645.1 Gaiellaceae bacterium
ACGACCGATTCGTAGGCCCTGACCGTGCCGCGCCGATTCGCTCGATCGTCCACCGGCGCTATGAGCTCCCACCGGCGGAGGTCCGGCGCGCGGCCGAGAGCAGCACGCGTCGCTCGGCGGCGTCGATCAACCGCCGCGTCCGGGAGACGACGTCAGGATTGACCGAGATCGAGTCGATCCCTGCGCGCACGAGCAGCTCCGCGTACTCGGGATACACCGAGGGCGCCTGGCCGCAGATCGACGTCTTCAGTCCGAGTCCGCGGGCGCGCGGGATCAGCAACTCGAGGTAGTCGACGACCGCCGGATCGCGCTCGTCGAAGAGCTCCGCGAGCTGCTCGGAGTCGCGGTCGGCGCCGAGCACGAGCTGCGTGAGGTCGTTCGAGCCGATCGAGATCCCCGCGACGCCGAGCCGCGCGTACCGCTCGAGGTTGAAGAGCACCGACGGGACCTCGGCCATGATCCAGAGCTCGAACCCCGGTCGGTCGACCAGGCCTGAGTCCGCGACGAGCTCACGGCAGCGCGCGAGCTCGCGCTCGGTGCGCACGAACGGCAGCATCACGTGCAGGTTCGTGAGCCCGGCGTCCCAGACGCGGCGGATCGCCTCGAGCTCGAGCGCGAACAAGTCAGGCTCCTTCGTGTAGCGAAACGCACCGCGGACGCCGATCATCGGGTTCGCCTCCACGGGCTCGAACCGCTCCCCACCCTCGAGGTTGCGGAACTCGTTCGTGCGGAAGTCGATCGTGCGGTAAGTGACCGGCCGCGGCGAGAAGCCTTCGGCGAAGGTGGTGAGCCCCGCCGCCATCCGCTCCGTGAACTCGCCGCCGCGGCCGCGCTCCAGTAGCAGCCGCGGATGCACGCCCTCGAGCGCCTCGATCACCATCAGCTCCGCCCGCAGCAACCCGACGCCGTCCACGTCGAGTCCCGCGGCGTGCTCGACCTGCGACGGCTCAGAGAGGTTCAGCAGCAGGCTCGTACCGGTCGCGGCCCACGCGACTGCTGCCGAGGGAGCCGCCGCAGCGGTGGCTGGGGCAAGCATACGCCGTGCGCCCTCGAGCACGAGGCCGCGCGTGGCGTCCACGGTGACGACCTCGTCGTCGCGGAGCGTCTTCGTCGCCTGCTGTGTACCGACGACGCATGGGATGCCGAGCTCGCGCGACACGATCGCCGCGTGGCAGGTCATGCCGCCCGAATCGGTCGCGATCGCCGAGGCACGGCGCATCAGCGGCACCCAGTCCGGCGCGGTCATGCGCGTGACGAGCACGGAGCCGTCGACGAACTTCCCCGCCTCGGCGATCGACGCGAGGATCCGAACCGGGCCGCTTGCGACCCCAGGCGCGGCGCCCAGCCCGCGCACGAGCACCGTTCCCTCGCGCTCCACCGGCTGCGATGCTCCCGCGAGTGCCGTGACGGGTCGCGCCTGCAGCATCCAGACGTCGCCGGCGGCGTCGATCGACCACTCGGTGTCCTGGGGCGAGCCGTAATGGTCCTCGATGCGCTTCCCCAGCTGCCCGAGGGCGCGCGCGTCGTCATCGCTGAGCGTCGGCCGCATGGCGTCCTCGTCCGATAGCTCTCGGATGATCGTCCCTCCGGCCGGATCCGGCTCGATCGCGATCGCCTTCGGATGGATCTCGCGTGCGAGGACGGCGAGTGTCTCCTTGTCGAGGACGTAGCGATCGGGCGTGACACGACCGCTGACGACGGACTCGCCGAGCCCGAACGAGCCTTCGATCACGAGCCTGTCCCGGGCGCCGGTGGCGGGGTCGACGGTGAACATGACACCCGCGCGCACAGCCGCGATCTGGCGTTGCACGACGACCGCGATGTCCATGTCGGCCTGGCCGAACCCTCGCTTCGCGCGATAGAAGATCGTGCGCCCGCCGAAGAGAGACGACCAGCAACGACGGATTGCGTCGAGAACGGCGTCCGACCCCCGGGTGTTGAGGAAGGTCTCGTTCATTCCGGCGAACGACGCAGCCTCGGTGTCCTCGGCGGTCGCAGAGGAGCGCACCGCCACCGGCGCGTCCGCGTCGTCACCGACGAGCCGACCGTGCGCGCGGCGGATCTCGGCCTCGATCTCGACCGGGACGGGCTCTGCCTCGATGAGCTTCCGGATCTCCTTCGCCGCCATCTCGAGCGCGCCCGCGTCGTCGACGTCGAGCGAGTCGAGCCGCGCGGCGATCCGCGCGCGCAGGCCGGTCTCGTCGACGAAGGCCGCGTACGCTGGCGCGCCGACGACGAACGCCGGCGGGACGGGCAAGCCCGCCCGCGCCAACTCGCCGAGGTTCGCGCCTTTACCCCCGGCAAAGGCAACGTCTCCCCGACCGAGCTCCCCGATCGTCCGAATCGCACGGGCAGCCTGCGGGTCTACGGACCGCGCAACGGTGCTCACGCGCCACCATCCCTTCTGTCTCGCCACCGATCGGCGCAAACGCGGCGCGCGCAATCGGAAGATGCGCTGAAGGCCGGTTCGGGGAACTACCGAGCGCCGATCTGTGCCCTCCCCGATGGCGCCCGGAGGCACGCCTTCGAAGCTTCTGTAAGCGAGCAGAGGAGGCCGCGGTGAAGACGCACGAGTTCTGGCGAGAGCGCGGCACAGGGGAGGTGTGGGCGGTCGAGCTCCTGGAAGGCGTCGTCAGCGGGACCTGCGGGCCGCTCGACCACAGCGAGGTCGAGGAGCGGTTCCTCGACACGTTCGACTACAGCGCCGAGCGCGCTGCGTGGATCGAGCAGCACCGCGACGCCTTCGATCTCCACGACCCGGTCGGAGTACGGCCGTCGCCTGCGGCTTGAGCGCGCGGGTCACGCGGCGACCGCCGTATAGATCGCAAGCGTCTCGCGCGGCAGCCGGTGATCCGTGCGGGCGATCTCGGTGAATCCGCTGCGCCCCAGCAGCAACGAGCCGCGACCCGCCATGATCTCGGCGCGGCCACCGGAGAGCAGGTCGACGGTCGCGAACTCCTCGAAGACCCTCACCGGGTCGTCGGAGCTGAGGACGGTGACCGCGCTCGTCAGCCGGATGCGCTTCGTGCACACCGCGGCGGCGGCGAGCACGACGGCAGGTGCCGAGACGACGAAGTCGGGGCGGTGATGCTCGCCGACACCGAACACGTCGAGACCGACCTCGTCCGCAAGCTCGATCTCTTCCATGAGGTCGCGCACGCGCTGCTCCGGGGAGATGTCTCCTCGCAGCTCCACGAAGGTGTAGACGCCGAGCTCCACACCGCGAGGCTAGTCACTCTCGTACGACGACGACCGCGTCAGGATGCGCGGAGAGCCAGGCGAGCATCCGCAGCTCGATCTCCATTTGCTGCGCGCTCGCGTTGAGCGAGCCGAGGAACGACACCTCGACTTCGTCGTCTGCGATCTGGCTCACGACGACGTTCGCGTCGAACGCGAACTCTGCGAGGAGCACTCGCATGAGCGCTGGATTGGAAAGCTTGACCCTCACGGTGCGACTCCCCCCTTGGTCTCTCACGAAGGAAAGCACGTCGCCTTCCGCCGGACTATCCCTCCCCAGGAGGGTTTGGCGCTGAACGGCCCCTGGCACTAGGCTCCTGAGCCATGAGCGTCGAGATTCGGTATTGCCCCGTCTGAAGCGGCTACGACCGCCGGGCCGCGAGTCTCGCGGCCGAGTTGACAGACGAGGGCTTCGACGCGGCGATCCAGCCGGGACGCTCAGGGCAATTCGACGTGCTCTCGGACGGCGAGCTCGTGTTCTCGAAGCAGCAGGTGGACCGGTTTCCAGAGCCAGGCGAAGTACTGGCCTTGCTGCAGCGCTGACGCTCGCAGCACTCGCCGCCGGCTGCGGCGGCGGCCGCCTCTCGCACGGCGACTTCGTCAAGAAGGCCGATGCGATCTGCTCGGCGTACGCCGACCAGACGAGCGCGGTCGTCAAGCCGCGCTCCTACGAGCAAATCGTCAAGTACGTCGCGAAGACGCTGCCTCTCTACGAGGCTGCGCTGCGGAAACTCGAAGCGCTCGAGCCGCCGTCCAGCGACGCCCAAGCCGTGCGCGCCTGGCTCGCGGCCGACCGCCGCGTCGCGAAGGCCTTGCACGATCTCGGCGACGCCGGGCAGCGACGCGATTTTCCGGCGGTGACCG
Organism: Gaiellaceae bacterium; assembly: GCA_041486645.1. Classification (GTDB taxonomy): domain Bacteria; phylum Actinomycetota; class Thermoleophilia; order Gaiellales; family Gaiellaceae; genus Palsa-739. The sequence continues at coordinate 4,102 of JBGPLW010000044.1, forward strand.
CGGCCGCCGCGCGGGCGCAACTCGCGGGCAGTGCGAGCCGCGAGGCCGCGGCGGGCCTCGGGATGACCGTGTGTGCGCGCCTCGTCAGCGGCCGCTGAACTTCGGCTTGCGCTTCTCGAGGAAGGATGCGACGCCCTCGCGGAAGTCCTCGGTCTGCGCGGCGGCCACCTGGAGCTGTGCCTCCAACTCGAGCTGCTCCTCGAGCGTCGCCGTAGCCGCGTGGTCGAAGAGGCGCTTCGTCATGCCGACGGCACGCGTCGGCATCGCGGCATAGACCGCAGCGAGCTCGGCGGCGCGCGCGGCGAGCGAGTCGGCTTCGACCACTTCCGAGACAAGGCCCCATGCGTGCGCTTCGGCTGCCGACAGCCGCCGGTTCGAGGACATCCATTCAAATGCGCGGGACGCACCGAGCAGCCGGTGGAGGAAGAACGTGCCGCCGGCGTCGGGAACGAGCCCGATGCCGATGAACCCGGGGACGAAGCTCGCATTGTCGGCGGCGATGCGGATGTCGCAGACGCATGCGAGCGACAGGCCCGCACCGGCGCAGACGCCGTTCACCGCCGCGATCACGGGCTTCTCGAGCGCCCGGATCGCGAGGACATTTGGGTGGTACGTCGCGCGCAGAGTCCCGCCGAGGTCGCCCGTCTCGCTGAACTCGGTGAGATCCTGGCCCGCACTGAAGCCGCGCCCGGCTCCCGTGAGCACGACCGCGCGCACCTCGGGATCGCGCGCTTCCTTCAGCGCGTCGCGCAGACCGGCATGCACCGCGCGATTGAACGCGTTCAGGACTTCGGGGCGGTTCAGCGTGATCGTCTGGACGGCGCCATCACGCGAGCTCTCGACCTCGGCCATGGGCGGACCCTACTTCGTCAGCACGGAGAGGGCGGCGTAGTCGGCGGCCGTCGCCTGGTCGCCGAGAAAGACGGAGAAGCCGTGCGTGCCCGCCGCCTGGAGTAGCGGCACGTAGTTCGACGCCGCGTATTTGCGGTACACGCCGATCACCGGGTGCACATGGTCGAGCGTCCAGCCGGCGCGAAGCGAGTGCGCCACCGTCATGTCGGGCCGATACACGCGCGGAAACTGGTTGTAGTACGCCTGCGGCAGGAGCTCGAAGCCGCCGTTGCGCCAACTCGCGTAGTCGAGCGGCATGACGAAGTTCCCCGCCGCCGCCCCGTACGTCGTGAGCGCAGCGGGCAACGTCGGCTGAAGCGAGCGGAACACGTCGACGAACGTCTTCGAGCGCTTCCAGCCGTGCACCTTCTTCGTCTGGAGATAGGGCGCCTCCGCGTCCGCGATGTAGAAGTCGAGCCCGTACGTGCGCACCGCGAGATCGGCGAGCACCGCGTCGATCAGCGGATGCTCCTCCTCGTACCCCCAGCCTCCGACCGAGATGCCGTGCTCACGGAAGACGTCGACCCACATCGGATCGAGCGCGAGCTGGTTGAGGCCGTTCGTCACGTGGAACGCGACCCACGTGAAGTGGTTCGCCTCGAGCTGTACCGCGAGCCCCCAAGGGCCCGGGAGGTTGCCGGGGTTGTCGACGAAGACGCCCGCGCCGTCGAACGGTCGGGCCGGAGGCTCCGCGCGAGCGGTCGCTGCGAGTGCGGCCGCGCAGAGAACGGCCACGAGCGCGACCGCGACCTTCATCAGCGGCCCTTGAAGTCCGGCGGCCGCTTCTCGATGAATGCGTTCAGCCCCTCGGTCGCGTCCTCGGATGCGCGCGCGAGATAGAACGCGCGGCGCTCGAACTCGATGCCGACCGCGAGCGGCGCCTCGAACGCTTTGTCGACCGCCTCCTTCGCGAGCCGGACGGAGATCGGGCCCTTCGCCCCGATCTCGGCCGCCACGCGTTTCGCCTCGTCGAGCCAGGCCTCCTTCGCGACGACGCGCGCGACGAGCCCGAAGTCGAGCGCCTCGCGCGCCGAGAGCATGCGCCCCGTGAGGATCATGTCCATCGCCACCGCCTTGCCGACCGCGCGCGTCAGGCGCTGCGTGCCGCCGGCCCCGGGAAGCACGCCGAGGTTGATCTCGGGCTGTCCGAACTTCGCCGTCTCCGACGCGACGATCAGGTCGCACAGCATCGCGAGCTCGCAGCCGCCACCGAGGCAGAAGCCGGACACCGCGGCGACGACCGGGGTACGGAGGTCGCGGATCGAGTTCCAGGCGTCGATGCGGCGGTTCTCGTAGAGCGAGATCGGCGTACCGGCCGCAAGCTCGGTGATGTCGGCGCCCGCGGCGAACGCGCGCTCGCCGCCGCCGAGCACGATCGCGCGGATCTCGGGATCGGCGTCGAGCTCCTGGAGCGCGGAGACGACAGCGCCCATCAGCTCGCCCGAGAGCGCGTTCAGCTGCTTCGGGCGGTTCATCAGCACGACGCCGACACGGCCGTCACGCTCGACGATCACGTCAGACATGAGACAGCAACCAGGTTGCAATGCAACCTGGTTGCAGCCTTTCACCGTTCGAGAAACGCTTTGATCGCATTCTTCGCCTCGTCGTCCAGCATCGAGAGCGCGAGCCACTCGCGCGCGTGGCCGATCGTCTCGTGCCACGAGATGTCGCGCCACCAGTTCAACTGCTGCTTCGCGTAGCGCGTCGTCTGCGGGAGCTTCGCGGCGAGGTTCTCGACCACCTCGTCGACCTTCGCGTCGAGCTCCTCACGCGGCACCGCCCAGTTCACGAGCCCCCACTCCGCCGCCTGCTTCGCCGGCACCGGCTCGCACATGAGGATCATCTCGCGCGCTCGGCGGTCGCCGATCATGATCGGCAGCCATTGCGTCGCGCCGCCGGCGGGAACCGAGCCGTGCTCCAGCCCGACATGCCGGATGTACGCGTCGTCGACCATCACCGAGAGGTCGCACGCCATCTGCAGCTCGTTGCCGCCGCCGACGGCGATGCCCTGCACGCGCGCGAGTGTCGGCTTGCCGATCTCGCGGAGCCGGTCGTGCATGTCCTTGAACGCGCCGAACCACTTCCAGTACTCGCGCGGGTTGTCGAGCAGCTCTGCGCCCCAGCTCTTGAGGTCGGCGCCGACGCAGAACGCGCGGCCCTCACCGGTGATGACGACGACGCGAATGTCGTCGTCCCAGCTCGCGTCCTCCGCAGCTCGCGCGATCTCGCGCAGCATCTTGAAGTCGAAAGCGTTCAGCACCTCGGGCCGGTTCAGCGTGATCGTCGCGCGGTGACCGGCCTTCTCGTAGCGGATCCGCTCGAACCCGAGCTCCGCGGGATCGACCGGGCGCGGTGCGTCCGGCTCGCTCACGAGACCTCGGCAAACTCGACGGTCGGCTGCGGGAAGCCGCGCTTGTACGCGTCCTTGCCGGTTGCCATGAACTCGTCGCTCCGGGTCGCGCTCTTGAACGCGTCTTCGTCCGCGAACTCCCACTCGGCGTAGTACGCGTGCGCGGCTTCCCCCATCGGCGCCCCGATCACCCGGCCGTGGCGGAAGACGGAGTTCGGCACCTGCCGGCAGAGCTCGGCGTGCTCCATAAACGCAGCCGCATCCGGCGCTTCGTCGTACAGCACGATCACGCGATACATCGTGTCCTTTCGGTCGGTGGCGGGCCTGCGTGGCGAGCATAGTGCTCGCTAACGCTTGCTACCGCGCCAAGTCCCACGCCACGAGCCGGCCGCGTCCTTCGCGTAGTTCCAGCGACCGGTGAACGACCGGTCGTCGGGATTGAGCTCGAACTCGAACGCGCCTGCGTCGACCGGCCCTGTGCGGGTCGGCGCCTCGTTCCAGGTGCCGGTGAAGACCCGGCCGGTGGAGGAGAGCGTGCCGTCGAGCCGGCCCTGATCGTGCGTGTACGAGCCGGTCACGTGGCTGCCGGACTGCGTCAGCAGCATCGTGCCGAAGTCGGTGCTCCACGTCCCGGTCCACGAGACGGCGGCCGAGGTTGCGGACGGACGGACCGTTGCGATGTAGTCGCCCACCGTCGAGGTCTTCGAGCTCACGCCGGGGCCGAGGACCGCGCCGATGAAGACGAGCTTCCTGCGTTCGAGCGCGCGGGGCACCTCGATCCGCACGGTCACGACGGCCGACGCTCCGACGCCGAGCCTCGAGAGGGGGCAGACCGCGCGGTCGTACTGAATGGTCGGCTTGCCGAGCGTGCAGTGCCCGGCCGAGCGGACGGCGATCGCCTCGATGTCCGTTACCTCGTGGTTCGTCGAGACATAGAGCTTGCCGCCCGACGAGGGCGTCGGGCCCGAGGTTGAGGACAGTGACCTTCACGGTGAAGAACTCGGCCGCCTGCGGGGTCCCGCTCGTGACCGCGACGACGCTGGTCCGAAGGTGCGACACCGCGCTCGCCCCCGGCGAGGCCGCGCCGCGGTCATCCGCCTGGAGCACGAACGCGGCGAGCATGACCGCAAGTACCGGCGCACGCCGCATGGTTCCCGCGGGCAATCGTGGCACCTGGCGTAGCCCATGTCCAGCGTGGGACACTAGGTCGCATGGCAGGAGAAATGGTTCACTACGAGTTGAGCGCGGCGGATGCCGACCGCGCGCAGCAGTTCTGGGGCGGCCTCTTCGGCTGGGAGTTCCAGGGCAGCGGCATGCCGGGGATGGATTACCGCATGGCGCAGATCAACGACACGTCGGGCGTGGCGATCATGCAGTCCGACGCGAGCCCGGGACACCCGAACGTCTATCTCGCAACCGACGACATCGATGCCTCCGTCGGCAAGGTCCGCTCGCTCGGCGGCCAGGCCGACGACAAGGCACCGGTGCCCGGGCACGGCTGGTTCTCGGCCTGCAAGGACACGGAGGGGAACGCGTTCCACCTCTGGCAGGGCGACGCGTCCGCAGGCACGTAAGGCAAGCGATTCACGCGGCGGCGCCGGCTCGACTGGGCCGGCGCCGCGTGTTCTGCGAACCTAGGGTCATGTCCGGCAACGTCCTCGCAACGGCGCTCGCAGTGTCGGCCGGCCTCGCCGGCTCGATCCAGGTCGCGCTCATGTCGCGGCTCGGCGAGCGGATCGGCGTCTTCCAGGCGCTCGCGTTCTCGACGCTGCTGACGGCGGTGCTCGCGTTCGCGATGCTGCTCGTCGTGCGGCGGACGGCGGCGGGCTACGAGCGCGCGCTGCACCAGCCGTGGTGGATGCTGATGGGCGGCGTCATGGGCCTGCTGATCGTGTTCACGGTCACGTATGCGGGCCCGCGCATCGGCGTCGCAGCGACGGTCGGAATCCTCATCGCCGGGCAGCTCGCGGCCGGCGCGGCGATCGACAAGTGGGGCCTCTTCGGCTCGGAGAAGATCGCGCTCCACTGGCCGCGCGTGCTCGGCATCCTGCTGCTCGGCGTCGGCGCGGCGCTGTCGCTGAAGAAATAGTGGAGCGCGAACGCCGCGCGTCCGCGGTCGCGCTCGTGCTCGCGGCGGCGTGCTCGGTGCAGGGCGGCGCGGCGGTCGCGAAGACGCTCTTCCCCCAACTCGGCCCGCCGGGTGTCGTCTTCCTGCGGCTCGCGTTCGGCTCGGCGGCGCTCTGGGCGATCGCGCGTCCGCAGCTTCGCGGACGCCCGCGCGCCGACCTCAGGCTCATCGCGGCGCTCGGCGTCGTGCTCGTCTCGATGAACATCACGTTCTACGAGGCGCTGAGCCGCGCGCCGCTCGGGATCGTCGTCACGGTCGAGTTTCTCGGCCCACTCGCGGTTGCGGTGTTCGGCTCGCGCCGTGTCGTCGACCTGCTCTGGGTCGTGCTCGCCGGAGCGGGCGTCGCGCTGCTCGCCGAGAACCGCGGCGGCTCGGTGCACGTCGCGGGGATCGTGCTCGCCGCGACCGCAGGCTTCTTCTGGGCGCTCTACATCCTGCTCGGCGTTCGCGTGGGGCAAAAGTTCGCCGGTGCGAGCGGGCTCGCGCCCGCGATGGCGCTCGGCGCGGTCTTGATGGCGCCGTGGGGCATCTACACGGCGGGACATCACCTGCGCGACGCGCAGCTCGTCGGCGCTGCGGTCGGCGTCGGCCTCCTGTCGTCGGCCTTTCCGTGGTCGCTCGAGCTCGAAGCGCTGCGGCGGCTGCCGCCGCACGTGTTCAGCGTCGTGCTCTCGCTCGAGCCGGCGGTCGCCGCGTTCACCGGTCTTCTCTTTCTGCACGAGCATCTGCTCGGCCGGGCCTGGGTCGCGATCGCGCTCGTCGTGCTGGCGAGCGCCGGTGCCGCAGGGCACCGGCGCCCACCCACTCCGTCTACGCCGGCTTGATGTTCTGGTTCACGTTGAACACGTTCTGCGGGTCGTACTGCGACTTGATCCGTGCGAGACGGTCGTAGTTCGATCCGAACATGCCCTTGACGCGATCCGGCTCGTCCATCTGGAAGTTCGAGTAGCCACCAGCGAGCACGTGCGGACGAACCGCATCCGAGTACGCCTTCGCCCACTCCGTGATCACACCGGCGTTCGCCGGATCGGAGTCGACTCCGCCGACGATCTGCGACCACTTCGCATCGCGGTAGCCCCAGGCGGTCGCGTCGTTCGCGACGCGCGACGCGGCGCCGTCGATCGGGTACATGTGCATCGTCGACTTCCAGGTCGGCATCGCCTGCGCGAACTCCACGTGCTTGTCGATCGCGGCGTCGGGGATCTCTTTGACGAAGTCGCCGCGCCAGTACCACTGGTCGCCGGCCGGATACACACCGTCGAACGCCGAGTTCCACGCCGGGAACGGGACGGGCGCGATGCCGTCGAGGAGCGGCTTGCCGAATGCGCGCGCCTCCTTGAGCGCTGCTGTCTCTTCCTCGCCGACCTGGCACCAGACGACGCCGCACACCTTGCGCAGGTGCAGCTCCTCGGGAAACGGCGGGCCGGGCGGCACCGAGAGGAACGCGAAGAAGCCGCCGAGCTCATCCGGCTGCTGTCCGATGAACTCGCGATACCACCGCATAACCTCGGGCGCGTCGTCGAGGCTGTACAGCGTCGGTCCGGCGAGGACGGTGCTGACCGGGTGGCAGCGGAACGAGAACGACGTGACGACGCCGAAGTTGCCGCCGCCGCCGCGGATCGCCCAGAACAGGTCGGGTTCGCGGTCCGCGTCGGCCGTGACGACCGATCCGTCGGCGAGGACGACGGTCGCCGTGAGCAGGCTGTCGATCGTCAGCCCGTACGCGCGCGTCAGATGGCCGATGCCGCCGCCGAGCGTGAGGCCGCCGGCGCCGGTCGTCGAGATCACGCCGGCCGGAACGGCCAAGCCGTGCTCGTGTGTCGCGTTGTCGACCTGGCCGAGCAGCGCGCCGCCCTGGACGCGCACCATGCCCGCCGACGGATCGACCGTGATCTCGCTCATCATCGTGAGGTCGATGACGAGGCCGTCGTCGACGCTGCCGAGCCCGCCGCCGTTGTGACCGCCACAGCGGATGGCGAGACGAAGCCTTCGTTCCCGCGCGAACGCGATCGCCGCGGCGACGTCTTTCTCGTCGACGCAGTACGCGATCGCCGCAGGACGTTTGTCGATCATCGCGTTGTAGAGCGAGCGGGCCTCGTCATAGTCGGGCGCGCCGCGCTCGACGACGCGGCCTCGGACGGCCGCGGTGAGCCCTTCGACTGCAGTTGTGGCCATGGAGCCTCCTTCGTTAGACGCCTGGGAAATTACGCCGATTCCCGTGAGAAGTCGAAACGCACGTGGGGGTCACTACCGGGGCGGGCGTCTCCCTGGTTTGCGGAGTTGTCCGGATTGCTAAGGGAAATCGAAGCGCGTCGCGCTCCGCGGATACTCGACCTCGCGCCACGCGAGCGCCCGCTTCGGGACGACGCGGTACCACCCCTCCCCGGGCTCAGGCCGGTAGGCGTACTTCCGCTCGTAGGCCTCGACATCGTCGACCCTCGCTGTCGCCGGCTCGGCGACGCCTTCGACGATCACGACGTCGTCACCGCTCTCGAGATGAACGACGATGCGCGGATCCTGCGCGAGCGCGCGCGCCTTGCGCGACTGCCGGCCGCAGCTGAAGAGCAGCGTCCCGTCCTGCCAGAGGCCCCAGACGGGCGAGGCGTGCGGCCCCGCCGTCGCCAGCCAGTAGTTGCGTGACGCGAGCAGCCGCTCCTCGGCCCAGGCCCACGGCAGCATGCCGGCCGGCTCCTCGGGGACGCCGTAGCCCGGGAAGGTCGGCCTGCGGGGCGTCGGCTCGCTCACTCCGCAATCACTACCGGAACGGGCGCCGGCGAGGGAACTGCGAGCGGCGTGCGCGCGAGCGCGGCGAA
>JBGPLW010000045.1:0-12216 GCA_041486645.1 Gaiellaceae bacterium
GCGCGAGGCGGAGCGCGCTCGACTCGCCGATCAGCACCGCGTCTGCCTCGTAGCCCCCGCGGAGCACGGACCACATGCCGTTGCCGCCGCACTCCTCCTCGATCACCGACGAGAAGAGGAGCTCGCCGTGCCGGTCGTCGCAGACCTCGGCGACCGCGGCGGCGGCGATGAGGTACGCCGCCAAGCCGCCCTTCATGTCGCCCGCCCCGCGGCCCCAAATCCTGCCGTCGGCCACCTCGGCCGACCACGGCTCGTGCTCCCAGAGATCCGGGCGCTCGACCGGGACGACGTCGACGTGGCCCGTGAGGTGGATCGACTGCCCGCCCCCCGAGCCGCGGAGCCGCGCCGCAACCGAGCTGCGCCCGTCGTAGGGAAGGAACGGGTAGCCCGCGTACGGATCGGCGAGCGCTGCGTCCGGGTCGGGCTCGATGCGCTCGACGTCGAAGCCCATGGCGCGGAGGCGCTCGTCGACGAGTGCCTGGGCCGGCTCCTCGTGCCCGAGCGTGCTCGGCCGGCGCACGAGCTCGCATGCGAGCTCGACGAGCTCGTCGCGGCGCCGCTCCACCGCCTCTTGCAGCGCACGCTTCCGCGCCTCCGAGATCTCCACCGCGCCGCTCACGACTCACCCTCCTCCGGACCGACGTCCTCGAGAACCTCGAAGACGCGAGGCACGGGGTCGGCCGCGAGCAGCGGGCCGAGCTCGGCCTGGATCTCCGCACGCACCGGGTTCTCGAGCCAGCCCTCGTACGCCTCGGACGAGTCCCAGTCGGCGGTGACGAGCACCTCGTCGCGGCCGTCGACCGGGACCTGCAGCTGGCTGCGGCGGAATCCTGCCTGCTTGCTCGCGCGGCGAAGTACCCCGATCCGCGTGAACGCCGCCACGAACTCGTCGCGGCGCCCCGGCAGGATCGAGAAGAAGAGGACGCTCCGTGTCATCGCTCGGGCTCCCACACCCCGTTCTTGTGCTCCTGCTGGAACCGGATGCACCGCGTCGCGTGCCCGGGCACCACCTCGACGAGCTCGGCCGTGACCTCGGAGCAGACCGGCTTCGCGAACGGGCAGCGCGGCGCGAGGCGGCAGGTTGCGGGAGGCTCGATGGGAGACGTTGGCTCGCCGTACATGACAATCCGCTCGCGTGTCTCTGCCGGGTGCGCAACGGGAGTTGCAGCGATCAGCGCACGAGTATACGGGTGGATCGGCCGCTCGAGAACGGCCTCCTTCGGTCCCAGCTCGACGACCTGCCCCAGGTACATGACGGCGATCCGGTGCGCGAGCACGCTGACCACGGTGAGATCGTGCGAGATGAAGAGGAAGGTGAGGTCGCGCGTCCGCTGCAGCTCGCGCAGAAGGTTGATGATCTGGGCCTGCACCGAGACGTCGAGCGCCGATGTCGGCTCGTCGAGCACGATCAGCTTCGGCCGCGTGGCGAGAGCGCGCGCGATTCCGACCCGCTGCTGCTGGCCGCCCGAGAGCTGGTGCGGCAGCCGGTCGATGTGCTGCGGCCCCAGGCCGACCATCCCGAAAAGCTGCTCGAGCTCGGCTCGGACCCCAGCCTTCGGCACGATTCCGTGGATCCTGAGCGGCTCGGCGACGAGCTCCCCCACCGTGTGACGCGGATTGAGCGAGTCGAGCGGGTCCTGGAAGACCATCTGCATCTCGCGCCGCAGCCGCCTGAGCTCCGGCGGCCGCAGCGGCGTGACCGCCTGCCCGTCGAGCAGGACTTCGCCGCCGGCCGGCTCCTCCAGCCGCAGAACGCAGCGGCCGACGGTCGTCTTGCCGCTACCGCTCTCGCCCACGAGCGCGAGCGTCTCGCCGCGTTTGATCGAGATCGAGATGTCGTCGGCTGCGACGAGATTCGAGCGGTGCCAGAGGCCGGTGCGCAGGGAGTACACCTTCCGCAAGGCTCGGGTCTCGAGCAGCTGCGTCATGAGATCTCCCGCCAGAAGTGGCACGCGACGGCATGCCCCGCGCCGATCTCTTCCTTCGCCGGCGGCTGCTCCGAGCAGAGCTCCTTCGCGTGCGGGCAACGCGTGTGGAAGGGGCAGCCCGTGGGCCGCTCGCGCGCATCCGGAACCTGGCCGGGAATCGTGGCCACGTCGCCGCCGCCCGCGTGAACCGCCGGACGCGACGCGAGCAGGCCCACCGTGTACGGATGCTTGGGCCGGTCGAAGATCTCCAGCACCGGGCCTTCCTCGACGATCTTGCCGAGGTACATGACGACGACGCGATCGCAGAGCTCGGCGACGACGCTGAGGTTGTGGGTGATGAGGATCAGCGTCAGTCCGTGCTCCTCTCGAAGGCGCGAGAGGAGCTCGATGATCTGGAGCTGGATCGTCACGTCGAGCGCGGTCGTCGGCTCGTCGGCAATCAGCATGCTCGGGCGCGAGGCGAGAGCATAGGCGATCATCACCCGCTGGCACATGCCCCCCGAGAGCTCGTGGGGGTAGCGCCCAAGGACGCGCTCCGGCTGCAAGCCGACGTCGGCGAGAAGCTCGAACGCGGCACGGCGCGCGCTTTCACCGCTCAGATTGCGGTGCGTTCCCAACACGTGCTCGAGTGTCTTCTCCACGCGGTAGAGCGGATTGAGCGACGCCCGCGGATTCTGGAAGATCATCGAGATCTGCTCGCCGCGTATGCGGTTCATCTCGCGGCCGCTCAGCCCGAGGAGGTTCGAACCGCGAAAGAGGATCTCGCCGCCGACGATCTCGGCCGCCGGAGGCAAGAGCCTCGTCACGGAGAGCGCGGTCATCGTCTTGCCGCTCCCACTCTCGCCGACGATGCCGAGAATCTCTCCGTCCTGAACCTCGAAGTCGACGCCGTCGAGGACGCGCACCGCACCGGACGGCGACGGGAACTCTGCCGTCAGACCGCTGACCTCGAGGATGGGCGCCATGCCTACCGCCGCCTCGGGTCGAGGAGGTCGCGCAGGCCGTCGCCGATCAGGTTGAAGCCCATGACGGCGACCGCGATCGCGAGCCCCGGGAAGAAGGAGACCCACCACTGGCCGGAGATGATCCGCTCGATCCCGAGCGACATCATCACGCCCCACTCGGGCGTCGGGAGCCTCACGCCGAGGCCGATGAAGCTGAGGCCCGCCGCGTCGAGGATCGCGTACCCGAACTGGAGCGTCGCCTGGACGAAGATCGGTGTCCACGTGTTCGGCAGGAGGTGCCAGACCAGGATCCGCAGCGGGTGTGCGCCGACCCCGATCGCCGCCGTCGCGTACTGGCTCTCCTTGACGACGAGGAAGCTCGCCCGCATCAGCCGCGCATAGATCGGGACGTTGACGAGCGAGATCGCGATCACGAGGTTGCGCAGGCTCGGCCCGAGCGCGCCCGCGATGCCCATCGCGAGGATGAAGCCCGGGAACGCCGAGAGCATGTCCATCACGCGCATGATCACTTCGTCGAACGGATCGCCCAGGAATCCGGCAACGGCTCCGAGCGAGCAGCCGAGGAACAGCCCGATCGCGACTGCACCGAAGCCGATCAGGAGGTCGTAGCGAGCGCCGAAGAGGACCCGCGAGAAGATGTCTTCGCCGAAGGTGCCGGTGCCGAAGAAGTGCGATGCCGACGGCGGCGCGAGCACGCTCGTCGGATCGAGATCGGTTGCGCCGAACGGCGCCACCACCGGCGCGAGCATTGCCATCGCGACGAGCGAGAGGATGATCGCGAACCCCGCCGCCGTCACCGGGTTCGCGCGGCTCCAACGGCCGATTGCGATCAGCCGGCCTGCAATACCCCCGCGCGCGCGGGACGCGGCGGCCGCTGCGGCGCTCAACGTCTCTCCCGCGCGGTTCGGATGCGTGGGTCGATCGCCATGTAGAGCATGTCGACGACCAGGAAGAGCAGGATGTAGATCGTCGTCGCATAGAGGATGAAGCCCTGGACGGCCGGGTAGTCGCTCGACGTGATCCCGTCGAAGACGTAGCGGCCGAGTCCGGGCCACGCGAAGATCTCCTCGACCAGGACGACACCGCCGAGCAGGTAGCCGTAGACGACGGCGATCATCGTGATCAACGGCAGCAGCGCGTTGCGGAGAGCGTGGCGGAGAACGACCGACCGCTCCGACAAGCCGAGGGAGCGCGCTGCGCGGACGTAGTCCGACTCGAGCGCCTCCAGCATTCCCGAGCGGGTGATGCGCGCGATCGGAGCCATGACCACGAATGCGAGCACTCCTACCGGGAGGATGAGCGCCTCGGCGACGGAGCGGAACGCGTTCCAGTTGCCCGTGAAGAAGGCGTCGACGGTGAAGAGGCCCGTGATGTGCCTCGGCTGCGTGATGCCCGGGTCGATGCGTCCGTACGGCGCAGGCAACACGTGCAGCCGGAAGAAGAGGAGGTAGAGAAGTGTCAGGCTGGTCCAGAAGACCGGGAGGGCTATCCCGCTCACCGAGAGCACCCGCGCTAAGTGATCGACCCAGCGGTTCACCCACACGGCGGACGCGATGCCAAGGGGGACGCCGATGAGGATCGCGACGAGCATCGCGTACAGCGTCAACTCGAACGTTGCCGCGAACCGCGAGACGAGATCCTTCAGGACGGACTGACTCGTCGTGAACGACGTGCCGAGATCGCCGTGGGCGAGATCGCGGACGTACGTGAAGTACTGGTCGTAGATCGGTTGATCGAGGCCGTGCTGGTGGATCAGGCGCTGCCGCTCCTGCTGGCTCGCGAGCGGGCTGATCAGCTGATCGATCGGGTTCCCCGGTATGACGCGTGTCAGGGTGAACGTGATGAGCGTGACACCGAGCAGCACGGGGACGAGCAAGACGAGCCGTCGTACCGCGTAGGTCAGCATCGATCCGTCATGTGAGGCGTGAGTGAAGCGCGGAGGCTGACAACGTCGCTCCCGATCCAAAGGGGGTGCAGCCGGTTGAGCGCTGCACCCCCTTTAGGCTCTTCCTACGACGCCGTCTTGAAGATGAACTTGTACCGAGTGAAACGGTCGGATGAGTAGTAGACGTAGCCATGCACGTTTTTCCGCATGGCGAGGACGAAATCAGGCTGATAGAGGAACACCCATGGGGCGTCGGCCATGATCTGCTTCTGCGCCCTGACCGCCGCTGCATCCCGCGCAGCTCCGGGGTTGGCGAGCAGGTTGGTGTCGATCGTCTTCCAGACTGACTTGTTCGCGTAGTTGGTGTAGTCGCAGCAGTCAGACCGGAACAGCCAGAACAGGTGGTAGAACGGATCGTTGTTGATCGAGATCCAGTTGTTGAAGAAGAAGAACGAGAGCGAATGCTTCTGGAGCCGTGAGGTGAAGTTCGCCCCGGGCAGCTGCTGGATCTGCAGCTTGATCCCGATCTTCGCCAATGACTGCTGCAACCAGACGGCCGTCTCCGTGCCCTCGTCGACGCCGCTCGCGACGTAGAGCGTCGTCGAGAAGCCGTTCGGGTAGCCCGCCTGCGTGAGCAGCTGCTTCGCCTTCGTGTAATCCGTCTTGTAGACGAAGTACTTGTCCGTGTGCGTCGGCGTGCCGAACGGGATCGGGCTCGTGAGCTGGCGCCCGAACCCCTGCAGCACCTGCGAGATGATGGTCTCGTAGGGGGTGGCGTACGAGATCGCCTGACGCACCTTCACGTTGTTGAAGGGCTTGACCTTCGAGTTCATCCCGAGGAAGACGACGAAGCGGCTCGGATGTTGGACGACCTGGATGTTCGGGTCGGTCTTGAGCGCCTTCACGTCCTTCCGCGGCAGGTCGTACGCGATGTCGACCGAGCCGCTCTTGAGCAGAGCGAGCCGGCTCGAAGCGTTCGGGATGACCTTGAAGATCACCTTGTCGACCTTGGGCTTCTGCCCGTAGTAGTTCGGGTTCTTCGCCAGCACCCACTGGGAGCCGTGTTGCCAGCTCTGAAGGATGAACGGCCCCTGGGCCGTTCCGTCGACGTTCGAGCCCAGCCAGTTGTGCGCATATGGATCGGCAGTCGTCGCATGCGCGTCGACGACCGTCGGATCGAGAATGGAATGTCCGAACTGTGCCATGTTCCCGAGCAGGAGCGTGTTCGGCTTCGTCACATCGATCGTCACCGTAGAGGGATTGACGACCTGGACCGAGTCCTGATCCTTGACGGCCGCCATCGAGGTGAGGAACGCGGTCACGCCGGCCTGCTTGAAGATCCGGTCGTACGTGGCCTTGACGGAATCGGCGTCGAGCGGGTCGCCGTTCGCGAACTTGATGCCCTGCCGAAGATGGAACGTGATGACGGTGTGGGCCGCGTTCCAGGAGAAGCTCTTCGCGATCGCGCCGACGAAGGCGTTCGGCGCGCCGATCATCGCGCCTCCCTGTTTGACGACCTTGTAGTCGATCAGCCAGTCGTAGACGTTCGTCAGAAGCTCCTGTGTCACGACGTCCGCACTCGAGAGCGTCGGATCGAGGTTCTGGATGTCGCTCGCGACGGCGACGACGAGCGTCTTCGTGTCGGCGGACCGCTTCGCGGTCGTCGCCTTGCCTGCTCCGCCGCCGAACGCTGCGACCGCGACCGCGGTCGCAATCACGAGGACGAGGCCGGCACCGATGAATCTGGTTCTCCGGCCCGTCCGCTGCACCCTGCTCATGCGCCCTCCTCTTGTTCGATTCATGGGTTGCCGGCTTTGTGAGTCCTATCCAACCACGTGCAGCGTGCGCGCGAGCCCGCTGAAGCGCTCGCAGCCCTCCGCGGTCACGTGGACGATCTCCTCGAGCCGAACGCCGAACTCGCCCGGCAGGTAGATCCCCGGTTCGATGCTGTGAACCATCCCTTGCCGCAGCGCGACCTCCTCGCCGCGCATGATCCACGGCGGCTCGTGCACCGACAGCCCCAACCCGTGCCCGGTCCGGTGGACGAACCACTTGCCGAAGCCGGCGTCCTCGATGACGCCGCGCGCGGCTGCGTCGACTTCGTGGCACGTGGCTCCGGGTCGCACCGCCGCGAGGCCCGCCTCCACGGCCGCCTCGACGACTCCGTGTACTTCGAGGTAGCGCTCGCTCGGCGTCCCGACGAACGCCATCCGGGTGATGTCCGACGCGTAGCCACCCTGGCGCGCGACGAGGTCGATCACGACCGGGTCCCCGGGCGCGAGCGCTCGGCTGCCCGTGTGATGATGCGGGAAGGCGCCGTTCGGCCCGCTGCCGACGATCGTCATCAGCACCTCTTCGCTGCCGCCGGCGCGGAAGGCGGCAGCCGCCGCCTCTCCGACGTCGAGCTCCGTGGCACCTGGGCGGCAGGCCGCGAACGCAGCCCGGACCGCTTCGTCGCCCGTGCGTGCCGCCGCCTGGAGCGCGCTCAGCTCGTCGTCCGACTTGACTTCGCGCAGCGGACCCACGACGACGGACGCGGCGACGAAGGCCGCATCGGGGATCGCGGCCTGGAGGAGCAGCAGGTGGTCGCCGCGCATCTCGGGATCGGCTCCGGCACGCCGAGCGGTGTCGCCGCCCGCTCGTGCGAGCGCCTCTCGTAGAGCGGCGAACGGGCCCGCGTCGTCGTCCCAGGTCACGAGCTCCAGCTCGGGCGCCTCGGCGATCGCCTGCTCGGCGTTGAGGCTCGGCATCAGCACGAGCGCGGCGCCGGAGGTGACGAGCAGCATGCACGCGCGCTCGTCGGCGACGGGGGAGAACCCGACGACGTAGCGGAAGTTGTCCGTTGGCGCGAGGGCAACGAGGTCGATTCCGGCGTCGTGCATGCGCCGGCGGAGGGCCTCGATCCTTGTGGAGCGTGTCGTCGAGTCCATGCTCGCCGTCCCTATTCGCCGGGGAATTACACGTGAAGCGCGAGACTACAGCCTCGATGCAGGCGAGGCATCGCGCATCTGCGCAGCGTTGTGTGCGGCCTGCGAACGCCGCGGAGTCAGAGGTCGCCGGCCGGGTCGAGGCCGTACACGTGCATCGCCTCGTCGAGTGAGATCAGACCGTTCTTCAGGTCGTCCAGCACCCGCTCGCGCGGGCGGCGCATCGGATCGCCGTACCCACCCCCGTTGGCGGTGTGGATCCGGATCAGATCGCCCTCGTTCAGCTCGAGCGCCGTCGCGATCCCGTATTCGGCACGTGAACCGTCCGGCCGAATGATCTCGACGTAGTTGCGCGTGCCTTCGAGGCCTCCCTCGAGCGCCCACGGTCTCTGGACGCTGCGAGTGTAGGCGCACGTGAAGAACAGTCCGTCCGAGCGCACGCGGTAGTCGAGAACGATCCCCTTGCCCCCACGGTGCTCGCCCGCGCCGCCTCCGGCGTCGCTCAGCGCGAGCTGCTCCACGAAGAGGCCGTAGCGCGCCTCGGCGATCTCGACGGGGCAGTTGAACGTGTCGCCGTGCATGCCGGTGAACATGGCGCTGTTGCCGTCACGGCTCGCGGATGCTCCCCAACCACCCAACTGAGGCTCGACGACCGTGAAGTGGCGTCCCGTGTCGGGGTGACGACCCCCGATGAACGTGCCGCAGATCGACGCGTAGTGCCCAGCCGGGAGCCGGTCACCGAGATGCGGCGCGACGCAGCGCCAGATCAGGTCGAAGAGCCGGATCATCGTCTCGGCATAGACGCCGAACGCCGCCGGCGGGTTCGCGTCGAACACGGAGCCCGGGCGGGTCAGCAGCACAAGCGGCCGGAAGCTGCCCCCGTTTGCGGCGCCGTACGGGTCGGTGATGGTCTTGAAGGCGAGCTGCGAGGAGATCATCGAGCCGTCGTGGCACAAGTTGCCCGACCCGGGATCCTGGGACGGGTTGTCGCGGAGATCGACGATGAACGCCTCGTCGGTTATCTCGACGGTGACCTTGTAGTGGAGACCGTTGTCTTGCTCCTCGTCCAGGGTGAAGCGCCCCTTCGGGAGCTCCGTCAACGCGCGGCGCGAGACCCGCTCGCCGTAGTCCATGAACAACGACACGGCAGTCAGGAACGTCTCCCGGCCGTATTTCTCGACGAGCTCGACGATGCGATTGCCACCGAGGCGGGCCGCCGAGATGCCCGACCACATGTCGCCCTCCAGGAAGTCGGGGAGACGGCTGTTGCACTTCATGATCTCGATCACCGGCCTGATCGGAGCGCCTCGATCGATGACCTTGATCCCCGGCAGGCGCAGCCCCTCCTGGAAAAGCTCCTTCGCCTCGTTTGAGATCGAGCCGGGCACCATGCCGCCGACGTCGTTCCAGTGCGCGATGTTCGCGGTCCAGGCGACCAGCTGGTCGTCCGCGAAGACCGGCATCGCGAAGATCACGTCGTTCAGATGGGTGACGCCGCCGTAGTACGGGTCGTTCGTCGCGAACACGTCGCCGGGCTGGATCTCGCCGGGCGCGTCGTTGAGCTCGATGATCCGACGCACCGCCTTGTCGAGGGCGCCCACGAAGGCGGGAATGCCCGCCCCGGACGCCGCCAGGTTGCCCTCCGGGTCCGTGATGCCGGTGCCCATGTCCAGGACTTCGTAAATGATCGCGCTCATCGCGGTCTTCCGCATCGAGCTGAACATCTCGTCGCTGATCGCCTGCAGCGAGCTCTGGATGATCTCGAGCGTGATCGGGTTGGAGCGGGTAATCGTCATGGCACCGTCCTCGAGCCCGGAGAATACGGCTTCAGCAGCCGGCGCCCCAGTACCGTTCGAGCCGGCTACTGAGGTCGGTCAGACGCAGCCTGCGTCTCGTTCGGATGAGAGTGGCGTCATGCAGGTCTTCGTGACCGGTGGCGGCCGGGGACTCACGTCGCCCATGTGGTTCGCGCGCTCAAGCGCGAAGGGCATGACGTTCGCCGCGAATGGGTCGACGTTCGCAACCGCGCGGCGCTGCAGCGGGCTGTGCGAGGCTGCGAAGCAGTCGTGAACGTGGGCAGCTCTGTACGCCGATCGGCGAGGGCGACGATCCGCCCACACCGACTGGGCGAATGGTGCGCGGAGTCGCCTCCGGCCGCTACCGAGCGACCCTGCGTTCCGGCGGGCTGAACCTCGTCGACGTACGCGACGTCGCCCATGGGGATCTCCTCGCGCTCGAACGCGGCCGGGTGGGCGAGTGCTACATCCTCGGCGGGTCACGCCGCGCCTGGGTTTGATGGGCCCGCCTGGACTCGAACCAGGGACCAAGGGATTATGAGTCCCCTGCTCTGACCAACTGAGCTACGGGCCCGTGCCCTGCAGATTCTGCTGAGAATGGCGCCTCTCCGCTCGATCGCCGTTCCCGCCCGGCACAATAGGCCCCGTGAAGGTCTTCCAGCGCGAGACGAAGCTCCGCACCGCGGGCGGCCTGACCGTGAGGGACATCACCGACGAGGTGCAGGAAGCCGTTCGCGAGAGCGGTATCTCCGAGGGCATCGCCTGCGTCTACTCCCCGCATACCACGTGCTGCGTGCGCGTGAACGAGTTCGAGCGGGGCTTCCTCGAGGACTTCGCGGAGCTGCTTCGCCGGCTCGTGCCGACCGAGAGCTACTACGCGCACGACGACTTCGACCGGCGCACCGAGAACATCTGCCCCGAGGACATGGAGCAGGGGAACGGGCACTCGCACTGCATGGCGATGCTGCTCGGCACCGCCGGCGAGTCCGTGCCGGTGCGCGAGGGCGAGCTGCAGCTCGGCACCTGGCAGCGCGTGCTCTTCATCGAGCTGGACCGCGAGCGCGACCGGCGCTGGCTCGTCCAGGTCGTCGGCAACGAGTAACGCGTCCTCTTCGGGTAGAGATTCAGGGTTCGAGAAATCGACTCTGGGAGGAGTCCCATGCGAGTCCACCACTACGGTGTGGCACTGCTCGCGGCGACGGTCGCCGCGCTCCTGGCCGCCCCTGCGTTCGCCCGTCCCGCGTTGACGTTCGGCGTCACCGTGACGATCACGAACAGCAGCTGCGTCCTCAACTACAAGTCGGTGAGTCACCGGAACACGAGAATCGTGTTCCACATCATCAACAACGGCAGCGTCTCCCACGGCTTCGACATCTCCACGAAGTTCAAGTCCGGGTTGGTCAAGCCGCACCAGGAATCAACACTCGTGGCCGATTTCGGCCGCCCGGGCGCCTACCCGTACGCGTGTGTCGCGGCGCACTCGACCGTGAAGAAGGGCGTCTTCACGATCCGGAAGACCTAGGGAGCTACTCGCGACCGACGAAATCGCTCGCGAGCGCGACGCCCGCGCCTACGAGGGCGACCCACACCGCCACGCCCATGCTCACGTGCGCGAAGCTGACGCCGGCGCTGTTGATCTGCGACGTGATCTTCCAACTCTTGTAGACGACGATCGCCGCAGCGACGATTGCGCATGCTGCTGCGGGCCGCCGGTAGGTCCCGTCGCCCCCGCGGATGTCGATCACTGCGAGCAGGAGCGACCCGAACGCCAGCACGAGGGCGACCTTGCCCGAGGTGAGGTCGGTCGCGTGCACGTTGCCGGAGCTCGACACGGCCCCGAAGGTGACGGTCAGCGAGAGGAGCGGGAGAAAGCAGGCGATGCCGACGAGCGCCCCGCCGCCGAGAGCGAGCATTTTCGACATGGCCTCTTATCGGCAGAGAGGCCGAAAAGCTGCAACCAGGTTGCTGTGCAACCTGGTTGCACTACTCCGGGGTGACGTACGCCGCGGTCAGCCCGCCGTCGACGAGGAACGTCGCCGCGTTCACGTAGCTCGACTCGTCGCTCGCGAGGAAGAGCGCCGCGTTCACGATCTCCCGCGGCTTCGCCATCCGCCCCATCGGCACGTGCACGAGGCGGCGCTCTGCGGCGCCCGGCGTCTCGCTCCAGATCCGCAGCAGGAGCGGCGTCTCGACGGGCCCAGGGCAGAGCGCGTTCACGCGCACGCCCTGCCGCGCGAACTGCACGCCGAGCTCCTTCGAGAGCGACAGCACCGCGCCCTTCGACGCGGTGTACGAGATCTGCGACGTCGCGGCACCGACGATCGCGACGAACGACGCGACGTTGATCACCGAGCCGCCGCCGCCCTCGAGCAGATACGGGATGCCGTGCTTGCAGCACAGATAGACGCCCCGCGTGTTCACGGCCTGCACGCGCTCCCACGCCTCGAGCGACGTGTCGAGGATCGAGTCGTCGTCGGCCGGCGAGATGCCCGCGTTGTTGTAGAGCACGTCGATGCCGCCGTAGCGCTCCGCGGTCGCGTCGTACATCGCCTGCACCGAGTCCTCGTCTGCGACGTCGACCTGCACCGCGAATCCGTCGCGGATGCTCGACGCGACCTGTTGTGCCGCCTCGAGGTTGACGTCGGCGACGCAGATCTGCGCGCCCTCCTCGGAGAAGAGCTGCGCCGCGTCGGCGCCCATGCCGCCGCCCGCGCC
>JBGPLW010000046.1:0-11995 GCA_041486645.1 Gaiellaceae bacterium
CGTGCGCGATGGTGAACGAGAGCATCGCGCCGAACGCGTACATGCGGCCGAGGAAGTCGACCTGGCCCGAGAGGAGGAAGAGCGTCGGTGCGACCCCCGCGAAGACGAGGAGCGAGAGCCACGGCGTCTTCAGCTTCGGGTGCAGGCGCCGGAACACCTGCGGCAGCTGCCGGTACGTCGCCATCGAGTAGGTGATGCGGGAGGCACCGATGATCCCGGCGTTCGTCGCGATGAAGAGGATCGTCGCGGCGAGTAGGCCGACGTAAATCTTCGCCCCCGAGAGCAGGGCGCCGTGGATGCCGAGGTTCTCGACGAGACCGAGCACGGGATCGTTCTTGAACCCGTGTGGCGGATTCTGGCCGAGCTGGGTGACGTACTTGCCGCCTTCCTTCACGACCGGCATCGCCGAGAGCGCGATCCACGGCAGCGTGAAGTAGATCGCGAACACGGCGACCGCAACCCAGGAGATCGCTTTCGGAATCGAGCGCAACGGGTCGCGTGCCTCTTCGGCAAGGTTGGACACGGTCTCGATCCCGGTGTAGGCGATCATCGCGACCGGGATCGCAAGCGCGAAGCTCGACCAGCTCGGCGCGACGCCGAAGTGGATGTTCGACGCGAGGACGTGCGGCGAGAAGATGAGGAAGAAGCCGATCCCCACGAGCAGCAGCTGCGTCCCGAAGTCGAGGACCGCGAGCATGACGTTGAGCTTCGCGGCCTCCTGGATGCCGACGATGTTCAGGCCGACGAGGAGCCACGTGCAGGCGATGCCGATGATCACGTCCCACGGCGTCGTGCGCAGCGGCTCCCAGAAGATCGAGAGGTAGTGCGGGACGAAGATCACCGAGATGGCGACGGTGATGACGTAGTTGAGCATCTGCGCCCATGCGGCCCCGAACGAGACGAGCTCGTTGAACGCGTGCCGCGCAAACGAGGCTGAGCCGCCGGCCTCGGGGTAACGCACCGTTCCCTCGGCATATGTCGCCGCCGTGGCGGCGAAGATGAGGCCGCTGATGATGAAGACGAGCGGCGTGAGGCCGAGTGCGATCCCCGCCGTCAGGCCGAGCGCGTAGTAGATCGACGAGCCGACGTTGCCGTAGGCGGTCGCGAAGAGAGCGTTCGCCCCGAGCACGCGCTCCAGCTCGTGAGCCTGCCGGCGCCGCCTGGCCACGCGCGGACTCTAGTTGCCGCCGCGGACCGCTACCGAAGGAGCTGGTACGGGACCACTGCGAGGACGACGTTCGGCTCGAAGAGCAGCAGCCGCTTCACGTAGAGCGCGCGCTGGTTGTGGAGCAGGCGGCGCCAGCCGCGTACGACGAGCTCGGGCATGAGGACGAGCACCTCCGTCCCTTCTTCCGCCGTGAGCTCGCGCAGGTAGGCAAGGAGCGGCCGGCCGATGTCGCGGTACGGGGCTTCGTCGACCTCGAGGGGCACGCGAGGGCCGTGGCGGGCCCACTCCACCCGGATCCGGCTCGCCTCCTCGCTCGAGAAGGCGAAGTGGACGGCGCGGACGTCGGCGACCTCGAGTGCGCTCGCGTAGTTCACGGCGCGCATCGACGCGGCGTTCACACCGGAGACGAGCACGCGGGCGATGAGCTTCTCGGGCGCGGCGGCCGTCCTGCCGCGCACCACCGGAACGTCCGCGACGACGACGCCGGGCTCCGCGAGGAGGCGGAGCTTCAGCGCGAACTCGTGCGGGAGCCTTGCCTGCTCGACGAGCGCGGCGCGCTCGAACTGCTCCGGGATGACGACGGTGACGAAGTCCGATTCGCCGCGGGGCAGCCGCCAGACCTGCTCGAGCACGGCATCGGTGACGCCGAGCGCCGGGTCGAGCGCTTCGAGCGGCAGGCCGGTGCGCTTGAACCAGCGCGGCCGGATGCCGGGATCGGTGCTGCGAGTGGGAACGTGCACGGCGCGGATGCTCCCGTTCGAGATCTGGCGCGCGAAGCGCAGGCCCGCGTCGGTCGCGTCGTCGAGCGCCTCGACGAGGAGCAGCGTCGAGTTGTGCGCCGGAGGAGCGGCGACGACGGCGTCCGCTCCCGCGTTCAGCCGCCGTGCCAGACGCACGTAGTGCCGTCGCACCCCGAGCATGACGAGCACGAGCAGCGGGATCGCGACAGTGACGAGCCAGGCGCCCTCGGCGAACTTTGTGTACGCGACGACGAGCGTCACGACTCCGGTCGCGGTGCCACCAACGCCGTTCACGAGCGCCTTCACGCGCCAGTGCGCACCACGCCGCCGAAACCAATACCGCACCATCCCGATCTGCGAGAGCGTGAACGCGGTGAAGACACCGATCACGTACAGGTGGATGAGGTTGTTCGTGTTCGCGCCGTACACCCAGAGCAGCAGCCCGGCCACGGTCGCGAGGACGAGCATCCCGTTCGAGAACACGAGCCGGTCGCCGAGGTTCGTGAACTGCCGAGGTGCGAAGCGGTCGCGCGCGAGGAGCGCCGACAGCCGCGGGAATCCCTGGAACGATGTGTTCGCCGCGAGGATGAGCACGATGAGCGTCAAGATCTGCACGGCGTAGTACATGAAGCTCCACGACGTGCCCGGCTGGAAGACGGCTCGCGCGATCTGCGACACGACGGAGTCGCTCGAGCTCGGCCGCGCGTGGAGATGAACGGCGAGGTACGAGACGCCGAGGAAGAGCGTGATCGCGATCAGCCCGAGCGCGGCGAGTGTCTGCGCCGCGTTCCGTCCGTGCGGCTTGCGGAACGCATTGACGCCGTTCGCGATCGCCTCGACGCCGGTGAGCGCCGTCGAGCCGGACGAGAACGCGCGCAGGAGGACGAAGAGCGTGATTGCGCCGGTACCGACGGGCAGCGCGTTCGGCGTGACCGCGTGGTGCGCGTGCCCGGTCGCGAGCTCGACGAGGCCGCCGATTACGAGCACACCCACGGCGGTGACGAACAGATAGGTCGGAAGCGCGAACGCGAGCCCCGACTCCCGCACGCCACGGAGGTTCGCGAAGACGATCACGAGCAGGCACGCGAGCGAGGCCGCGACCTTGTGGTGCGCCAGTGACGGCGCGAACGACGTGATGGCGAAGATCCCCGCCGAAATCGACACGGCCACCGTCAACACGTAGTCGGTCAGGAGCGCCGCGGCCCCGACGAGGCTGGGGAGCGTGCCGAGGTTCTCCCGCGCGACGATGTACGCACCGCCGCTCGTCTCGTACGCGCGAACGGTCTGCATGTACGACAGGACGACGATCGCGAGAAGTGCCGCGATCGCGAGCGAGATCGGGAAGACGAGATGCGCCGACGTCGCAGACACCGCGAGCAGGACGACGAGCGCGGATTCCGTCGCGTACGCGACCGAGGAGAGTGGGTCGGACGCGAAGATCGGCAGCGCGAGCGTCTTCGGGAGGAGCGTCTCCTCGAGCTGGCCCGTCTGCATCGGCCGCCCGACGAAGAGCCGCCGGACGCGACGAGCGGGCGCGACAACCTGGCTCACGGCTCGAGCGCCCCCAGGATCCGGCGGAGGGAGGCCCGGAGCTGGTGCTCGGTCTCCTCGGAGTAGAGCGGGCTCGACGCGTCGCGGAGGAGTGCCTGCGCCAGGAGGATCCCGCGCGCCGCGACGGGGCTCTGCCCGGCAAGCCGCCGCTCCAGCCGCTCGAGCAAGTCGAGGGAGGCGCGAGCCGCCGGCCGTCGCAGCGGCGACGCCGACGGCAAAAGGCCCGGATCGAGCGCGTGCATCGTGCGTGCCAGCTCGCGTCGCAGGCGCTCGCGCGTCGCGGGTGTCGTCAGCTCGGCGCAGCGCCAGCGCACGAGCTCCGATGCGTCGCGAGTCGTCGGCGCGAGGACGATCAGCCGGTCGGCGGTCCGTCGCACCGCGGCGAGCTCACGCTGCTCCTGCAGGGTGCGAGCCGCGCCGGCGACCGCGAAGAGCCCCGCCGCGGCAACACCCGCCGTCCACGGCAGGTCCGGCGCCGCGTCGAGCGCCAGTGCGACGGCGACCAGCAGGCCGAAGACGAGCGCGGTGCGTCCCGGGCGCGGAAGGTCAAGCGCCGAGTAGCCATACCGAGGGTGTCGAAGCGTGACCGCCACATCCCTGACGGTAGGGCGAGCCGGCTCAGGCGCTCCTCAAGCTCGAACCGGCGCGCCTCAGGAACGCCTCAAGGGATCGACGAGGCGATAGCCGGCCCCCGGCTCGGTGAGGATGTAGCGGGGCCGCGCCGGATCGGGCTCGAGCTTGCGCCGCAACTGGGAGACGTAGACGTGCAGGTAGTGCGACTCGTCGGCGTAGGCCCTCCCCCAGACCTCCCGCAAGATCGCCTGGTGCGTCATCAGCTTCCCCTCGTTTCTCGCCAGGAGCGTCAGCAGCGAATACTCGTGCGGCGTCAACTGCACGGGCTTCCCCGCGAAGGTGACCTCGTGCGCCTCGAGGTCGACGCGAAGGTCGCCGATCGCGAGCACCGGCTCCGGCGAGGTCTCCGCCCGCCGGAGCGCGGCGCGCAGACGGGCGAGCAGCTCGTCGAGACCGAACGGCTTCGTGACGTAGTCGTCGGCGCCTGCGTCGAGTGCGGCGACCTTCTCGTCCTCGTCGCCGACGACGGACAAGATGATGATCGGAACCGACGTCCACGCCCGAAGCTCCTTGGCCACGTCCGTTCCCCTGGCGTCGGGCAGGACGAGGTCGAGAATCACGGCGTCGGGCGGCCGGACGGCGGCGAGCGTGAGCGCCTGCTCTCCCGTCGCTGCCGTCTCGACCTCGTACCCTGCGCCCCTGAGGCTCGTCTGGAGCGCTCGCAGGATCTGCGGCTCGTCGTCGACGACCAGCACGAGCGTCACGACGGCACCGGCTCGCGCGTCCCGATCGGAAGGGCGAGGACGAAATGTCCGCGCGTCTCACTCTCTGCCCACACCCGCGAGCCGTTCGCCTCGGCGAAGCCACGCGCGATCGCGAGCCCAAGCCCGGCGCCGTGCCCTTCCCCGACGCTGTGGAACGGCTCGAAGACGACGTCGACGTCCTCGACGCCCGGGCCGTCGTCGATGACGTGGACGAGCACTTCCGAGTCGTGGACGTCGACGCGCAGCTGCACGCGCGTCGCCTGCGGCGAGAACTTCAAGGCGTTGTCGAGCAGGTTGACGAGCACGCGCTCGATCTGGACGGCGTCGACCTGCACGGGGGGCACGTCGGGGTCGAGCTCAACGTCGACGCGATCGCCTCTCTCGCCCAGCTGCTCGAGCGAGCGCGCGACGAGATCGTCGATCGGCCAGAGCTCTGGGCGAGGCGCAGCTGCGCCGCCCTGCAGCCTCGAGAGATCGAGCAGGTTGCCGACGAGGCGGTTGAGACGCTCGGCCTCGGCGCGGATCGTCGCCACGAGCTCGTCGTGATCGGCGGCGTCGAGCTGCACCTGCGGGTTCGAGAGGCCCGATGCGGCGGCGACGATCGCCGTCAAGGGCGAACGGAGATCGTGCGACACAGCGTGGAGCAGCGAGGTCTTCAGCGAGTCGCTTCGTCGCAGCGCCGCGGCCTCGAGCTCCGCCGCCGCGCGCGCCGCGGCCTCGCGTTCGCGGAGCTCGGCGAGCTCGGCCCGTCGCCGCGCTCGCGCCGCGAGCGCGCTGACGACGACCGCGGTCACGAGATACACCGCGAGCACGGCCCAGTTTGCGCCGTCCCGAAGCTGGAACGTGTGCGTCGGCGGCAGGAAGAACCAGTTGAAGGCGAGCATGCTGGCGACCGACACCGCGCAGGCAAGGGCGAGGCCCCACAGCACGGCAACCGGAAGCACCGCGAAGATGTAGAGCACGCCGAGGCTGAGCACCGGCACCCAGCGCTTGACGACTGCGATCGCCGCCGTGACGAAAACGACGGCGCCGGCGCTCGCGATCAGGCCGACGACGGCTTCAGTGCGAGTCGAGGGCCCGCGGAGCGGACTCTTCATCCTGCCAACGGTAGATCATGCCGCCTCCGGCATGGGTTTCAGGACGAGCGTCTCCGCCGGCGCATGCGTCAGGAGCCACGCGAGCTCCTTCTCGGTGAAGCCTCCGCTCCCGCCCGCCGGAGCGATGATGCGGTCGAAGCGCTCGACCTCCCAGAGGCGGCGCAACGCGTGTGTGAGCGTGCGCCCCTTCTCGATGCGAGCGTCGACGGGAACGCCGCCGCGGAGCGCGGCGTGCTCGACCGCCTCGAGCAGCGGCATCGCGACCTCGACCTGCTCCTTGAGCGGCGAGTCCTCCGCATACCGGAGGGGGACGATCAACAGGTACGCGGGAACGAGCACCGCGTCCTCCGCCCGGGCGATCCGGATCGCCGCGTCGAGAACCGTCGGGTCGAGCCGGCCTTCGAAGGCCATGAGGATGCGCCGCGCGCCGGGACGAATCGCGCGGCGGCGCGGCGGGCGGCGTGCCAGGAGGGTCGCGGCGAGGGCAGCCGCGAGCGCGGCGAGTGCGGCGACGAGACCGGCGTCGAGTCCCGTCACGATGCGGCCTCGGGCCGGTCTGCGCGGTTCGCGACGACCCTGATGTCGACTCCGGGGAGCTCGCGCACGAGTGCCGACAGGAGCGACCCCCGCATGATCTCGCGGCGCCTGCTCTCGTCGGGCGTGCCGACGATCACGTACGTCGTGCCGCGCTCGTAGACGACGCGCTTGACGGTCGCCACCAGGTCGTCTCCCTCCTCTTCGAGGAAGTGCGCGCCGAGCACGACCGCGAGCCGGCGGAGCGCCGCGAGCGACATCTGCTCCGCGTCGCTCGGCACGTGACCGCGCGGGCGCACCCAGATCGCGTCCATCTGCGCGCCCAGGCGCTCGGCCGAGCGCCAGGCGCGGCGCATGATCCGCTGTGACTTCGGTTGCGGCTCGACGAGCGCGAGCACGCGCTCCGACACCGCCTGCTGGCTGAGCGAATCCAGGACGACGGCTTGCCGCCGGTGCCCGACGTCCTCGGCCACCTCGCGGAGCGCAAGCTCGCGAAGTGCCGACAGCTTGTCGGCGCGGAAGAAGTTCTGGAGTGCGACCTCGGCCCGGTCCCCGGGATAGACCTTGCCGGCGCGCAGGCGCTCCTGGAGCGCCTCCGGCGTCAGGTCGACGAGCACGACCTCGTCGGCCACCTCCAGCACACTGTCCGGAAACGTCTCGCGCACGCGCACGTCCGTCAGCTCTGCAACCGCGTCGTTCAGGCTCTCGAGGTGCTGGACGTTCACGGTCGAGATCACGTCGATGCCCGCAGCGAGGATCTCGTCGATGTCCTGGTAGCGCTTCTCGTTCCGCATGCCCGGAGCGTTCGTGTGGGCGAGCTCGTCGACGAGCGCCAGCTCGGGCGTGCGGCGGAGTACCGCGTCGACGTCCATCTCGTTCAGCTCGACCCCCCCGTGCTGCGCACGGAGACGCGGCACCGACTCGAGTCCTTCGGCGAGCGCCGCGGTCTCGGCACGGTCGTGCGGCTCGAGATACCCGATGACGACGTCTCGGCCGTCCTCGAGAGCGCCGCGGCCCTCTTGAAGCATGCGGTAGGTCTTGCCGACGCCGGCCGCCATCCCGAGCAGGATCCGGTAGCGGCCGCGCACGCCTACGCCCCGAGCAGGTTGTGCACCACCAGGTCGATGAGCTTGATGCCGATGAACGGAAGAATGACACCGCCGAGGCCGTAGATCAGCAGATTGCGGCGCAGAAGCGCGGTGGCGCCGATCGCCCGGTACTTCACGCCACGCAGGGCGAGCGGGACGAGCGCGGGAATGATCAATGCGTTGAAGATGACTGCAGAGACGATGGCGCTCTTCGGGTCGCCGAGATGCATGATGTTGAGCGAGTTCAGCGGTCCGCGCTCGCCGGGGCTCTTCGCGTAGGTGAACGCGAACATCGCGGGGAGAATTGCGAAGTACTTCGCGACGTCGTTCGCAATCGAGAACGTGGTCAGCGCGCCGCGGGTGATCAGCAGCTGCTTGCCGACCTCGACGATCTCGATGAGCTTGGTCGGGTTCGAGTCGAGGTCGACCATGTTGCCGGCCTCCTTCGCGGCGGTGGTGCCGGTGTTCATCGCCACGCCGACGTCCGCCTGCGCGAGCGCCGGTGCGTCGTTCGTGCCGTCCCCGGTCATCGCGACCATGCGACCCTTCGACTGCTCCTCCTTGATGAGCGCCATCTTCGTCTCCGGCGTCGCCTCGGCGAGGAAGTCGTCGACGCCCGCCTCGTGGGCGATCACCGCCGCGGTGACGCGGTTGTCGCCGGTGATCATCACCGTCCGAATCCCCATCGCGCGCAGTTCGTCGAAGCGCTCGTTCATTCCGCCCTTGACGATGTCCTTCAGATGGACGACGCCGAGCGCCCAGTTGTCGCGCGCGACGACGAGCGGCGTGCCGCCCTGCTCGGCGACCCGCTGGACGATTCCGTCGAGCTCCGCCGGGGACTGCCCGCCTTGCTCGGAGATGAAGCGCTTGACCGCGTCGGCGGCGCCCTTGCGGATCAGGGTGCCGTTCATGTTCACGCCGCTCATGCGCGTCGTCGCGCTGAACGGAATGAACTCGTGCTCGCCGAGCTCGCGCTCCCGCAGGTTGAAGCGCTCTTTCGCCAAGACGACGATCGAGCGTCCCTCCGGGGTCTCGTCGGCGAGCGACGCGAGCTGCGCGACCTCGGCGAGCTCGCGCTCCTCGACGCCGCTCACCGGCAGGAACTCGGCGGCTTGGCGGTTGCCGAGCGTGATGGTTCCCGTCTTGTCGAGCAGGAGCACGTCGACATCACCCGATGCCTCGACCGCGCGCCCCGACATCGCGAGCACGTTGCGTTGCACGAGCCTGTCCATGCCGGCGATGCCGATCGCCGAGAGGAGCGCGCCGATCGTCGTCGGAATGAGCGCGACGAGCAGGGCGATCAGCACCGTCTGCGAGGTCGGTGTGCCCGCGTAGATCGCGAACGGACGCAGCGTGACGACCGCAGCGAGGAACGTGATCGTGAGCCCTGCGAGGAGGATGTTGAGGGCGATCTCGTTCGGTGTCTTGCGCCGCTCGGCGCCCTCGACGAGCGCGATCATCCGGTCGAGGAAGGACCGGCCGGGCTCCTGCGTGACCTCGATCACGAGCCGGTCGGAGAGAAGCTTCGTCCCCCCGGTGACGGCGGAGCGGTCGCCGCCCGCCTCCCGGATCACCGGCGCGGACTCGCCGGTGATCGCCGACTCGTCCACGGAGCCCACACCCTCGACGATCTCGCCGTCGGCCGGGATGATCATTCCGGCCTCGACGACGACCCGGTCGCCGCGCTGCAGCTCCGCCGCTGGCACCTCCTCGAGGCGCCCGCCGTCGAGCATGCGCATTGCGGTCGTCGTCGTGCGCGTCGCACGGAGCGCGTCGGCTTGCGCCTTGCCGCGCCCTTCGGCGATCGCCTCTGCGAAGTTCGCGAAGAGGACGGTGAGCCACAGCCAGATCGTGATCACGCCGACGAACCAGAGCTCTCCGTGATGACCGCGCGCGAGCTCGAGGAAGAAGATCACCGTCGTGATGAGGCTGCCGAGCTCGACGATGAACATCACCGGGTTCTTCAGCTGCAGCCGCGGATCGAGCTTCGGGAACGAGTCGCGGATCGCCGCGAGCACGAGCTCGCGGGAGAAGACACTCGCGCTCCGGCGTGCCATCTACTTGCCTCCAAGCTCGTCGAGGGCGAGGTTCAGCTCGAGCACGTTCACTCCGGGCTCGCCGAAGAAGCCGAGGCTGCGCCCGTCGGTTGCCTGCTCGATCAGCTGCCGCACGGTTTGAAGCGGCAGATGACGCACGGCAGCGACGCGACGCGACTGCAGCGCGGCGTTCGCCGGCGAGATGTCCGGATCGATGCCCGAGGCCGAGGTCGTGACCGCGTCGACCGGGATGTCGCGGATCGTCAGGCCCGGGTTGTAGGGCCGCTCGAGCTCGAGGATCGCCCGCGCGTTGTCCGCGACGAGCTTTGCGAGGTCGGGATTGGTCGGGCCGAGATTCAGGAACGTCGTCGCGGCGGCGTTGTAGGCGGGCGCCGTGCCCGACGGGCGCTCGTGGAAGTACCGCGGCCAGGTGAACTGCTGCGCGGCAAGCCGCGAGCCGACGATCCTGCCGTCGCGATGGACGAGACTACCGCCGGCCTTGCCCGGGAAGGCGACCGACGCGAAGCCCGTCATCACGGCGGGATACGCGAAGCCGAAGAACGCTGTGAGGACGACGATGGCGGCGACGGACGCCACGAGGTTCCGCATCAGTGCATCAACCCTTCCACGATCGGCCCGAGCGTCAGCGCGGGCAGGATCATCAGACCGGCCGTGAGTGCGATGACGGCGACGAGCAGTGCGACGAAGGTTGCGCCGTCGGTGCGGAAGGTCCCGGCGGAGGCCGGCACGATCTTCTTCTTCGCGAGCGAGCCGCCGAGCGCGAGCGCCGACAGCAGCGGCACGAAGCGGCCGAGGTAGAGCGCGACCGTGCCGAACGAGGCGGAGAAGCTCGTCGCGCCGTAGCCTGCAAATGCGCTGCCGTTGTTGTTCGCCTGTGAGTTGTAGGCATAGAGCGTCTCGGTGAAGCCGTGGACACCCTGGTTGTAGACCGACCCGAGACCGGACTTCGTCACGATCGCGACCGCGGTCATCGTCAGCACCATCGTCGGCACGAACAGAGCGCCGAGCGCGGCGAGCTTGATCTCGCGCGCCTCGATCTTCTTGCCGAGCCACTCCGGCGTTCTGCCGACCATCAACCCCGCAATGAAGACGGCGATGATGATGTAGAAGAACATCCCGTAGAGCCCTGAACCGACCCCGCCGAAGATCACCTCGCCGAGGAAGAGGTTCACTAGCGGAACAGCGCCGCCCGCCGGGGTCTGGGCGTCGAAGCCGGCGTTGACCGAGCCGTTCGAGGCGTCGCTCGTCGCCACCGTCCAGTTGGACGAGGCGGCCTGGCCGAAGCGAACCTCCTTGTCCGCCATGTTGCCCCCGCTCTGGCCGTGCCCGAGCGCGATGTTAACGCCCGAGTTGCGCAGCACCTGCGAGCCGTGTTGCTCGGACGGCAGGTTCACCGCGACGCCGATCACGAACACCGCGAGCATCGCCGCGAACACCATCCACCCGTGCCGGCGGGCGCCGACCATCTTCCCGAACATGAACACTTGCCCCGCCGGGATGAGCAGGATTGCGAGGAGCTCGAGGAAGTTCGAGAGCCCGTTCGGGTTCTCGAACGGAACTGCCGAGTTCGAGTTGTAGTAGCCGCCGCCGTTCGTGCCGAGCTGCTTGATCGCGATCTGCGAAGCCGCCGGGCCGCGAGCGATCATCTGATGCGCCCCTTGGAGCGTCGCGGCAGTGGCGTGGCTGTGGAAGGTCTGGACGACGCCCTGCGACATGAGGATCACGCCGAGGACGACCGCGAGCGGCAGCAGGATGTAGACGAGCGAGCGGTAGAGGTCGCGCCAGAAGTTGCCGATCTCGTCGCGCGAGCGGCGCGCGATCCCGCGGATCACCGCCGCGAGCACCGCCATGCCGACCGCGGCGGAGACGAAGTTCTGCACAGCGAGCCCGGCCATCTGGCTCAGGTACGACATCGTGTACTCGCCGCCGTAGTACTGCCAGTTCGTGTTCGTGACGAAGCTGGCCGTCGTGTTCAGCGCGATGTGCGAGGGCACGGCCGGCAGGTGGTCCGGATTCAGGAACAGATGCCCCTGCAGCCGAAGGATCCCGTACAGGAAGAGCGAGAACACCGCGCTGAAGACGAGCGTCACCTTCGCGTAGCCCTTCCAGCCTTGCTCGCGCCCACCGTCGACGCGGATCGTGCGGAAGAAGCCGCGTTCGATCGCGCCGAGCCAGCGCAGCCGGCCGCGTCCCGCGAAGTCGTCGTCGGAGTAGACGCGCGCCATGTAGAGACCCAGCGGATAGCCGAGCGCGATCAGGACGACGACGTAGACGAGGATCTGGGCGATTCCCTGGGCGTTCATGCTTAGAGCCGCTCCCCGCGGAACAGCGCGTAGACGAGATAGACGAGCACCGCGAGCGACACGGCGAGGCCGAATGCGTCGCCGGCACTCATCAGACGCGGTCCAGCACGTAGAGCACAG